>JAFZSK010000097.1 GCA_017620915.1 Clostridia bacterium
CGCGGCGATGCTGGCGGCAGGCATGCTCAGTAAAGAAGAGCGCGGGCGCACGGCGGAATTTCTGCTAACACATCCGGTGAGCCGCACCCGCGTCGTATCAGAAAAGCTGCTGGCGGTGCTGGCAGAGATCGCGGCGATGAACCTGATCATATTCGGCCTTGCCGCCGGCGCGATCGCCGCCATCGGCGAAACGGTACCCTGGAAACTGCTGGTGCTCCTGCATCTGGCATATTTCTTTATGCAGCTGGAACTGGCCGGGATATGCTTCGGCGTGTCCGCGTTTATCCGCAAAGGCGGCGTTGGCATCGGAATAGGAATCGCGGCGTTCATGTATTTTTTGAATATTATTGCCAACCTGACCCGGGACGTGGAGTTTCTGAAGTATGTTACGCCGTACGGGTATTGCGACGGCGGGGATATTGCCAATGACGGCAATCTGGACTGGCTTAAAGTGACGGTCGGTCTGGCGCTGGGCATTGCGGGCATTGCGGCCGCATACTGGCAATACCGCAGAAAGGATATAAAATGAACAAACTGTTTTTTACCGGTGACTACAGCTTTTTTGAGTACAAATATAACATCAAAGGGTACGACGGCCAGGACTTTGGCGGTCCGCCGCAATACATATATCTGGCGGTCTCATTCGTGCTGATGGTGGTGCTGCTCTGTATACTGCGGAAACTTAGCAAAGACCGGGTGCGTACGGTGCTGCGAGTCATCGGCATTTTCATGATATTGTTTTATATCACCAAGACCACCTGGGAAACAGTATATGATATCAGATACGACGGCTGTTTCAACAAGGGGCTGTTGCCTTTCGATACCTGTTCGCTGATAATGCTCGCGGCGCCGCTCGCCGGCTTTTGCAAGGGCAAACTGAAGCGGATCGCGGAGTGCTGGCTGATGACGGGCTGTATAATCGGGGGCATTGCCAACATGCTGTTCCTGAACGCGTTTAAGTATTATCCGTTCTGGTCGTTCGGCGCGTTCTATTCGATGAGCTGGCACTTTATAATGGTGTTCACCGGTCTGCTGCTTTATGTTACTAATTATACGGAGCTGGATTACTCGGTTGTCTTATATGGTTTTTTGTTCCAGGTCGTCGCGTCGCTGATCGTGGTACCGCTGGATTTCAAGACCGGTTTTGATTTTATGCTGTACCGCGATCTCGGGGGAGTGCCGTTGTTTGAAGCGGTGGCAGACGGCCTGACAAAAAGCGGACTCAGATTCCTGAATCCGCTCCTTATGACCGAACTGTATTTTGTGTCGTTCAATTTGATCTACTTTATTGCCTACGGTATAAAAGCACTGGTACGGATGCTTACGCCCATTTGTCGCGGGACTTCGGGATCCGGATGTCGCCCAGCAAAAACTCGTTCTGATACAGGAACCATTCCTTCGTAGACGCTTTCTGGCGCAGTTTGATCATGCGGGGATTGTCCGCGCCGCCGGAAGGGATCCACAGCGAGATGTAACCGGCGCTTTCGCGGCTGTTGGACTGTTCGATCAGTTTGACCTTGTACGGAAGCGCAGGGGTGTAGTCGTTGTCCGGAGTGGCGCCGGCGAAGTACGAGCGGGCAACGTAGTCTTTACCATCCATGAACCGGTCGCGTATAAACTGTTTTTCGTAGTTGGACAGCGGTTCCGGGCCCTTGAGGTCGTTCAGCATCGCGTAGCAGTCATCTTGGGAGTCCGGGAAGCGGTTCAGCACCGCGACGGTAATGGCAGCAACTTTATACGGGTCTTTGCGGTCGAACTCCGGCATCGCCAGCATTTCTTCCACGTTGTTCGGCAACGCGGATATCGTCACGGTCTCCGTCTTTTTGGACGCGGCGGAAATTATCTCTTTTTCGGTCTTTTTGAAAAGGTTTCGAAAGAATTCCTTTAAATTCATAGCTCATCGCTCCTTTCGCCCGAAATGATACCACTTTTCGCTCTAAAATGCAAATGGTAAATTGACATCGCGCCCGCGCGCAGATATAATGTACAGTTGAGATAGAGTATATTCTATCATGACAATTCGGATAAAGAAAGAACGTAAAGAATCGATCGACGTTATGACGGGGAAGTTACAAATGAAAAAGAAGATACTGGTCGCCGCGGCAGCGCTGGCGCTGTTCGTGCTGCTTGTAGTTTGTGTAAAAACAGTTGACGTTAAAGAAGTGGAGGCCACGGGCAAGACTATCGGTCTTGCGTGGCTGAACACGGGATTTCACAAATTGACCGGCGTAAAGATGGGCTGGTATAAATTGACGCAGATCACCGGCCTGATCGCGCTGGCGGCGGTGGCGGCGTTCGCGGTGCTGGGGCTCATCCAGCTGATCCGGCGGCGCAGTCTGAAAAAAGTTGACCCTGAACTGCTCACACTGGGCGGCCTGTTCATCGCAACGGGGCTAATGTATGTGCTGTTTGAGCTGATCAAGGTCAATTATCGACCGATCATCATGCCCGGCGAGACCGCCGCGGAGGCTTCGTTCCCGTCTTCCCACACCATGCTGGTAGTTACGGTGATGGGGGGAACGATACTGATCCTGAACCGCTACATAAAAGACAGCCGGCTGTGCGTGAGTCTGCGGACGCTGTGCGTGCTGATCGCGCTCATTACCGTATTCGGACGGCTGATCTGCGGCGTGCACTGGTTTACGGATATCGCCGGTGCCCTGCTGCTTTCCGCGGCGTTGCTGGCCGGATATCTGATCGCACGGGAGATAGTGGACAATAAAACGGCGAGCGCGGAAAACTGCGCGGAGGACAATTGATATGCTGACGATCTACCTGGCGGGCGGCTGCTTCTGGGGCCTGCAGAAATTTATTGACTTCACTCCCGGCGTGCTCGAGACTACGGTGGGTTACGCCAACGGCTCTACCGAAGCGCCCACGTATAAAGAAGTCTGCGGCGGCAGTGGCCACGCGGAGACCGTAAAAGTGATATACGATCCGGCGATCATATCGACTGAAGCGCTGCTGGAGCGCTATTTCGAAGTGATCGATCCGCTTTCCGTGAACCGGCAGGGCGAGGATCACGGCGTGCAGTACCGCACCGGGATCTATTACGATGACGCAGCGCAGGAGGCTGCCGTGAAAGCGTTTGCCGCGGCTAAGGACCGCGCGCTGGGCGGTCGGATGAAAGTAGAAATATTGCCGTTGGCCGGATTCTGGCCGGCGGAGGAGTACCACCAGAAATACCTGGACAAGAATCCGAACGGATATTGTCACATCCCCCGGTCGAAACTCGTACCGGTCAGAAAGTGAGGCGGCACAATGAACGACATCGTGTTCAAACGAAATGAACTGCTGGCGCAGAAAGTTATCAAAGGGCTGGAATCCCGCAACATGAGCGGCTATTACGCCAAAGACCGCGCGGAGGCGCTGAAAATTGCGCTGGAGCTTATTCCGGAGGGCAGCAGCATCGGAATGGGCGGCGCGATGAGCGCAGCGGAGATCGGACTTCCGCAGGCGCTTAAAGCCGGCAATTACCGGTTCATTGACCGGGACACCGCGCCGGACCGGCACAAGGCGATGCTGGAAGCGTACGACGCAGACGTGTTTATCTCCGGCACCAATGCGCTCACCGAGGACGGCGTTCTGGTCAATATCGACGGCAATGCCAACCGGGTTTCCGCCATTGCCCACGGGCCCCGCAAGCTTGTCATCATTGCCGGCATGAACAAAGTCACGCCGGATGTTGACACCGCCATGAAACGCGCGCGCAACGTGGCAGCGCCGGTCAACGCCCAGCGCTTCGGCCTCTCCACGCCCTGCGCCCGCACCGGGTCCTGCATGAACTGCAAATCGCCCGATACGATCTGCTGCCAGTTCCTGATCACGCGCTATTCCCGCCACACGGGCCGGATCCACGTGATACTGGTCAACGACAATCTAGGCTTCTAAAATAATACCGACTGCATGAAAGGAATGTAAAACCATGGATATCGACGTTTACAAGAGATATTACGAGGCGACCTGCACATTCAACGGCGTGAAACGCAAAGCCGTATCGGTCACGCTTACCGCGCGCTCCGGCGGCGGAGAGATCACATATGCCGTGACCGTCAGCTTTTTCCCGCACCGCACCAAGGACGATTTCGCGGTCTCCTATGACGCGTATTCCGAGAAGATACTGTTTGCCGGCAAGGGCAGACGCAGCAAGAAGAAAGAGGCCGTGTATCTGGAAACACTGACCGAAGCGGCGGATGAGGCTGCGGCGGCGATCGGCGGCAAGATCAAATGGGATAAACCGCTTGGGGAGGAACAGCGCGGATGAAGAAGCAACTGACTATACTCCACTCCAACGACATTCACGGCGATTTCCTGCCTACCGTAGGGGAGGACAAGATCGAAAAAGGCGGTCTGGGCCGTTTGTCCGGTTACATAAAAAAAGTGCGTTCTACGGAAAAAAACGTGATTTATCTTAACGCGGGCGACATGTTCCGCGGCTCGGTAATCGACTCGGAATTTCGCGGATTGTCCACGATCGAGCTTATGAACATGCTGGCGCCGGACGCCTCCACCGTGGGCAACCACGAAGTCGACTACGGTATTGCCCACCTGCTGTTCCTGGAGCGCTGCGCCCGTTTTCCGATCATCAACGCCGACCTGTATATCACGCTCAACAACGCGCGCCTGTTCAAGCCGTACATAAATCTGGAAGTGGGCGGCATGCGCGTGATGGTGATGGGCCTGCTCACCGAAGAAGTGATCGCGTCGACTAAAGGCGAACAGGTGATCGGTTCGTACATCAATGTGGCGGAAGCAGCGAAGGAAGTCGGTATCATCGCGGACAACTACCGCACCAAAGACACCGATATATTTATTCTGCTCACGCACATCGGCATCGAAAAAGACCGCGAACTGGCGGCAATGCTGAACCCCGACTGGGGCGTGGACATGATCATCGGCGGCCACTCCCATACTTTTATGGACGCGCCGGAATTCGTCAACGGCATTCCGATCGTGCAGGCGGGCACCGGCTCCGGTCAGATCGGCCGCTTCGATTTGGAATACGACGATGAGCTTAAAAAGATCACCAGACTCAAATGGGAGCTCAAGCCCATAAATACCTGGACCGCGCCGGTAGATACGCTGATCGGCGAGATGCTTACTCATTACAAATCGCAGACGGACGCAAAATATCACCGCGTAGTAACTAATTTTGCGCGCGAATTGACTCATCCCACTCGCATCCAGGAAACGGAGATGGGCAATCTCTATGCCGACCTTCTGCAGGAAGACAGCAGCTTCGACATCATGTTCATGGGCTCCGGCTCGATCCGCAAGAAGGCCATGGGTCCCATCGTAGAGTATCAGGACATGACCGAGAACACGCCTTTCGACGATGTGCTCTGGATGCTGAAAGTTACCGGCGCGGAGTTACGCCATATGATACAATTCATTATGCGAGACGACGCCTGGGAAGGGCATACGGAGTTTTACCAGTATTCCAAAGGGGTACGCATCGTGTACCGCAAGAGCACCCATACGCTGGAGGAACTATCTTTCCGAGGCAAGGAAGTTGAAGACAACGACGAATTCCTGATCGCCATGCAGAACTACCACTACAACAGCTTCGAGGAGTTCTTCGATGTGCCTTTCGAACCGGTCAAGGCGCGCATGCGGCCGCGGGTAATTGCCACCTCCGTCAACAACATCGTGGAAGAATATTTCACCACGCACCAGGGGCTTGACGCGCATGTGGAAGGCCGTATAGTGATTCTGGATTGACGCAAAAAGGAGATTTATTATGACTATCATTGACCTTTTGGAGCAGAACGCAAAGAACGCGGGCGGCGAAGTGGCGCTCGTAGAGTTCAACCCGAATCTCCGGTCGCGCAAAGAAGACTGGAAAGAGTTCTCTCTTAACGAAGGCGGCACCGATGCCAAACTGCGCAAGGAACTCACCTGGGGCGAATTCGATTCGAAAGCCAACCGCGTGGCCAACTACCTGCTTTCCCGCGGCGTTAAAAAAGGCGACAAAGTGGCCATCCTCCTGATGAACTGCCTGGAGTGGCTGCCGATCTATTTCGGCGTGCTCAAGACCGGCGCGCTGGCGGTGCCGATGAACTACCGCTACACCGCGGAGGAGATCCGCTACTGCCTGGATCTGTCCGACGCCTCGTATCTGATCTTCGGGCAGGAGTTCGTGAGCCGTATCGAAGAGATACTTGAGGAGATTAAAGGCGTGAAGCTTATGTACTGTGCGTCCGGCCTCCACGACACGATCCCCGAGTTTTCCGCGGATCTGCTGGAAATGCTGGATTACGCTTCCAGCGCCAAACCGAAGATCTCCTACGGTCTCACCGAAGATGACTACGCGGCGATCTACTTTTCTTCCGGCACGACAGGCTTCCCGAAAGCGATCCTGCATAAACACCGTTCACTGATCAACTCCTGCCGCACCGAGCAGGCGCATCACGGGCAGACCCGGGATGACGTGTTCATCTGCATTCCGCCTCTTTACCATACCGGCGCGAAAATGCACTGGTTCGGTTCGCTTTTGTCCTGCAGCCGCGCGGTGCTCTTAAGAGGCGTCACGCCGGAGTGGATAATACGTACCGCGGCGCTGGAGCATGCCACGATCGTGTGGCTGCTGGTGCCCTGGGCGCAGGATATACTTGACGCTATCGACCGGGGCGATATCGATCTGGGCGAATACGATCTGTCCGCGTGGCGGCTGATGCATATCGGCGCGCAGCCGGTGCCGCCGTCGCTGATCCGGCGCTGGAAAGAGCATTTTCCGAATCACGAGTACGACACCAATTACGGATTGTCCGAGTCCATCGGGCCGGGGTGCGTACATCTGGGCGTGGAGAACATTGACCACGTCGGCGCCATCGGCAAGGCCGGCTACCTGTGGGAGACGCGCATCTGCGACGAGAAGGGCAACGACGTTGTCCCCGGCGACGTGGGCGAACTCTGGGTGAAAGGCCCCGGCGTAATGACCTGCTATTACAAGAACCCCGAAGCCACCGCTGAGGTGCTGCACGGCGACTGGCTGGCCACGGGGGATATGGCGAAAGAGGACGAGCAGGGCTTCATATATCTTGTAGACCGCAAGAAAGACGTTATCATTACCGGCGGCGAGAACCTATATCCGGTGCAGATCGAGGACTACCTGCGCGAGCACCCGGCGATCAAGGACGTGGCGGTAATTGGCCTTCCGGACAAGCGGCTGGGCGAGATCGCTGCGGCAATTATCGAGGTCAAACCGGGCATGACGCTCACGGAGGACGAGGTCAACGAGTTCTGCCAGAATATGCCGCGCTACAAACGCCCGCGCAAGATCATCTTCGCTACGGTGCCGCGGAATCCCACCGGCAAGATTGAGAAACCGCTCCTGCGCGAACGGTACTGCGGCGAGCGGCTGGTGGAAGCGCAGACTACTTCTTGAGTTCTGGAGGACGAGCATGATTTTTAATGAGATCCATTTTATAAGCGGAGCGCTGGGCATGCACACGTCGGCGCTGGTGCTGCTGCCGGATTATCCGGGTTTTGCCAAATACGGTTCAGACGGCAAAAGCTTCAAAGCACTTTACCTGCTGCACGGACTCAGCGATGATGAGACGATCTGGATGCGGCGCACATCGCTGGAGCGGTACGCGGAGAACCGCGGGCTCGCGATAATCATGCCGCGCGGCGACCGCAGCTTTTACTGCGATCTGGACAACGGCACGAGGTATTTTGAATATATTGCCCGCGAACTGCCTGCGATGGTGACGTCGCATTTTCGGGTGTCGGACCTGCGCGAGGACAATTACGCCGCCGGGCTTTCTATGGGAGGCTACGGCGCGCTGAAGCTGGCGCTGCGGGCGCCGGAGCGGTTCAGCGCCGCGGCGGCGTTGTCCGCGGTCACCGACTGGCCGGAGAGCCTTCAGACGGTAGTGCCCGGTGTGATGGGCAATAATTATGTATGCCCGCCGGAAGATGACCTGTATTATCTGGCGGATGAGCTGAAGCGCCGCCGCGACAGCGGGGACTTTACCGCTCCGACGCGCTTCTTCATCGGCTGCGGCACCGAAGATGTGCTGCTGCCCCAGAGCAAGGCATTTACGGTGAAGCTGGCGGACGACGGCTGGAACGTGGTGTACCGCGAATCCGCGGGTTGCCACAGCTGGGAATTCTGGGACGAATATATACAGTATGTACTTGAATGGCTTACGAGCCCGGGAGCGGAGGAAACTAAATGATCGAGATCAAAGTGCTGAATTCTCTGGCAAAAGTTTTTCCGGATATGCCGCTGAATGAAGAATACGCGGCAGCGGGCGGCAGCGCGCTGTTAGGGGAACGGTTCAGCTTTCAGGCGGCGTACCGGTGCGTTGACCGGACGCAGACCGGCGTGGATTTTCGCGCGGAATCAGATCTGGGCGAGGCGCTCAGCGTGCGGTTCGTTGACAACGTGCCCTGCGACCTGACGGTGCCCGAAGGCTGCGAAGACGTGTGCGATCATCCGCTGCCGGGATTGATGCCGGATAGATTGCGGCCGCTGCCGCCGGTACTGTGGGCGTACAAAACCGTCTGGCGCACGCTCTGGCTCACGGTGGATACCGGCCGTCCGGAAGCCGTGCCGGGGGAGCATGTGATCCGGCTCGTTTTCAACGACGGCGCGGAAAGTACCGCGGAATTCCGGCTGACTGTTCTGAATTTCCGTCTGCCCGAACAGAAGCTGCCGGTGACCAACTGGTTCCATTCCGACTGCCTGTGCAATTATTACGGTGTGGAATTCGGCTCGGAAGAGTACTGGCGCATCATGGAGAATTTTGCGGCCGCGGCGGTGCGGAACGGGGTCAATACGCTCCTCACTCCCGTATTCACCCCTCCGCTGGACACGGCGCCGGGCGGCGAGCGGCGGACAACGCAGCTGGTAAAAGTCTATATCCAGCCCGACGGTTCGTACGGATTCGGCTTCGAACAGCTGGACAGATATATCGGCGTGTGCCTTAAAGTGGGTGTGCGGTATTTCGAAATTTCCCATCTGTTTACACAGTGGGGCTGCCGCAACGCGCCCAAGATCATCGGGACCCTGCCTGACGGCACAGAAACCCGCCTGTTTGGCTGGGAAACGGACGGGACGGGTCTCGAGTACTCCGCGTTCCTGCGGGCGTTTTTGACGGCATTGTGCGCGTTTCTGAAGGGCAGGGGCGTTTTTGAACGCTGCTTCTTCCATGTTTCCGACGAGCCCGACTGGAATTCTATGCGCGAACAGTACGCGTACGGCGCCGCGCTGGTGCGGGAGTTCATACCGGAAACGCAGATCATTGACGCCATGAGCGATCCGCGGTTTTATACCGAGGGACTGATACGCGTACCGGTGGCGGCGCTCACGCACATTGACCCGTTTATCGACGCGGGCATTGCCGAGACGTGGGGCTATTACTGCTGCGGCCAGATCCGTACCTCCAACCGGCTCGTCGCGACGCCCTCGTACCGCAACCGCATCCTCGGCGCGCAGCTTTTCCGGTACGATATCAAGGGCTTCCTGCAGTGGGGCTTCAACTTCTACAATTCGCACCTGTCGCTGGAGCAGGTCGATCCGTTCGGGTCGTCCACCGCGGGCGGCTGGGTGCCGGGCGGAGATCCGTTCGTGGTTTATCCGGGCCCGGGCGGCACGCCGTGGGAGTCGATCCGCCTGGTCGTCTTCAGCGAAGCGTTGTGCGATTACCGCGCGCTCACGGCACTGCTGGGATCCGGGACCGCGGGCAGCAGGGAAGATATCGTGCGCGAGCTCGGGCTGGACCGCTGGCCGTTCGTTGACTTCAAAGTCAGCGCGGCGGAACTGATCGCCGTGCGCGAGAAGGTCAATTCGCTTCTCGCCCGCGCCGCGGCCTATAAATAAGTGATCAACCGCGAGTTGACAATATAAGCAGGGCGGCCGCGACCGGCCGTCCGGAAAGGAAAACAGCATGGACGAAATTGACGAGACCGTCGCAGAAGAGACATTGTCCGCAGTGCCTTCCAATGAGCAGCCGCGCGTTTATCAGCCGCAGAAGCGCAAAAAGCGCCTGGGCGACCGGCGCGACGGCAGACTGCTCCGCACGTTATACGGGATGAACAAAATGATGCCGTTCATCATGAAGGACCGCAGCGACGGATGCAACACCTACGCCGACGAGTTCGACGTGACCGAATGCGACCAGTTCTGCAAGAAAATGGTGCGCAGCGGCCATTCGAATTTCAGTTTCCTGCACGTGATGCTTGCCGCATACGTACGTACCGCCTCCCAGCGCCCCGGAATCAACCGCTTCGTCAGCGGCCAGCGGGTATACGCGCGCAACAACATCGAGGTCTGCATGACCATCAAAAAGGAGATGAAGGCGAGTTCGCCCGATACCGCCATCAAGGTGGAATTCGAGCCGGACGATACGATCGAGGAGGTATACGAAAAGTTCAACAAGGTCGTGGAGGCCAACAAACAGTCGAAAGACCTGGACAGCGACTTTGACAATGTGGTGAGCAAGCTGGCGAGCCTGCCGCGCCCGATCCTGCGCTTTATCGTTAGGATCCTGTTCTGGCTGGACTACCACGGCTGGCTGCCCAAGAGCCTGCTGAGCGTGAGCCCGTTCCACGGCAGCATGATAATCACTTCAATGGGTTCGCTGGGTATCCGCCCGATCTACCACCACATCTACAATTTCGGCAATCTGCCGATCTTCTTCGCGTACGGCATCAAACGCCGCCGCACACACTACAGTCCCGAGGGCAAACCTTACACCCGCAAGTTCATCGAGATCAAAGCGGTCACGGATGAGCGTATCTGCGACGGTTTCTATTACGCGTCCGCGTTTAAACTGATGCGTCAATACGTAGAAAAACCCGAGCAGCTGATGAGGCGCCCGGAAAAAGTCTTTGAGGATATCGATTAACTATCAATAGGGGACAGATCCTAGGAGGGCAGTCCTGCCCACTAAACCGCCTCGGCGGTCTGTCCCCTATACAACTTAATCCACGGACTTCAACGCCTCCACCATGCTGATCCGGCGGACGAAGCGCGTCATAAACAGATTGACCAGCAGTGAGAAAACGATGGTCATTGCCGCCGCCAGCACGTAGCTCAGCACGTGTACCTCGCGGCCGAACATTACCAGATCGATCTCGGCGGTCTTGATGACGAAATCCGCCAGCAGCCGGCCGAGCCCCAGACCCAGCACCGCGCCGATCACGGACAACGCGATACTTTCCCGGAAAATATACTTTGCAACTTCGCCATCCCGGAAGCCCAGCACTTCCAGGGTGGCGATCTCGCGTGTGCGCTCCGCGATGTTGATGCTGGCCAGATTGTACAGCACGATCACGGCCAACAGTATCGCGGAGAAGATCAGCACGAACACCACGGCGTTGAGCGCCTCCATCATTTTGGAGAACATGCTGCGGATCGCGGACTGCATCGTCATCGTAAGCACCTGATCGGACTTCAGTATCTCCGCCGCCAGCTGCTCTTCGGTCTCGCCGCGCACGCTGTACTGTACGAAAACGGTGTTGTACACCGGTTCCTCTCCCGAAAGTACGCGGTACGTTTCCGGCAGGACATAAACATAATTGTAAACGTAGTTTTCGATGATGCCGTCAATGCGCACTTCACTCGTACGGGTGTCGGAGACGGCAACGCTGATGTCGTCTCCGGTACCGACGCCCAGCTGTTTGGCCAGTTTTTCGGAGACCAGCGCACCGCCGGACTTCAATTCATATCTTTCGCCGGAAGTACGGTTTTTAAAACCGAACAGGCCGGAAGCATTGACCGCGTCTTCAAGCACTATCAGGTATGAGTTGCGCGAAGAAGACGGGGAAGAAACGTGGAACGATTTTTGCATTGCCGCCAGATCCGACGCGTCCGGGTCGTATTTGCGCAGCGCGGTACGGATATCTTCGCGGCCGCTTTCATCGAGCCATTCGGTCACGATCATGCCGTCAAAACGCATCACGGAGCCGAACTGTTTGTCAACGATGTCCGAGATCGAATCCTTTAATCCCAGCCCGCACAGCATCAGCGCGGTACAGCCCATGATGCCCACCAGCGTCATGATCATGCGCTTCTTGTAGCGGAACATATTGCGTACAGTAACTTTCCGGAAGAAGGACAGCCGGTTCCAGAAAAACTTCACACGCTCCAGCAGTACGCGTTTGCCGGCGGCGGGCGCTTCGGGCCGCATAAGTGTCGCGGGCATGGGCAGCATCGTTTTCCAGCAGCACAGTCCTACGGTGAGCGCCGCCAGCGCCAGGCTTATTCCGGTGATGATCAGCGCGTCTTTCCAGATAAACGGCGTCTCCAGCACACGTATTTGGTACATGATGGAATACGCTTTAGCGATCACGTAAGGAAATACTTTGAAGCCTACCGACAATCCCAGCGCGCAGCCCAGAAACGTGGCGGAAAGGCAATAAAACATATACTTGCCCAGAATTCGCGCGCCGGAGTAGCCCAGTGCTTTCAGTGTACCGATCTGCGTACGTTCTTCGCCAACCATGCGCGTCATCGCGGTGATGCACACCAGCGCGGCCACCAGTATGAAGAAAGCGGGAAAGACTTTAGCGATGTTGCCGATGCGTTCGGCGTTTTCACCGTATTCCGCATATCCGCCGTTGTCGGAGCGGGTGAATACGAACCATTCAGGTTCGGTGAGCGCGGCCAGTTCGGCTTTTTTTGATTCAAGTTCAATACGGGCAGCGGCAAGTTTTTCGGCGTTCTCTGCATACTCCGCTTCGCCGGCTTCATATTCCGCAAGGCCCGTGTTATACTCGGCCTGCTTTTCGGCAAACTCCTGTTCCGCGGCGGTCAGTTCCGCCTCTCCCTCTGCGATCTGCTGCTGCGCGTCGTCCAGCTGTGCGCGGGCTGCGGCCAGCTCCGCCTGTCCGCTGAGCAGCAGGTCCTCTCCGGCTTCGATCTCTTTTTTTGCTTCGGACAGCTTGTACTCCGCTACCGCCAGCTCCCGGTCCGCCTGAGTTTTTCCCGCTTCGTACTGCGCTTTGGCCTCATTCAGTTCGGCAACACACGCTTCGTACTCTGCCCGGCGCGCGTCCAGCTCGGCTTTGGATTCATTCAGCCGTGTTTCCACCGAACGCAGATATTCGCCTGCGCGGTCCAGCTGAGTGCGGATCAGCCCCGCGTCGGTCTCAAGGTCAATATCGGTACGCTCCGCGAGTTCATTCAATATCTCTTCATACCGCGCTTCCAGCTCGGTGTACACCCGGTACGCTTCATCATATATGGGGCGTACGGTATTATACAGTGTTTCGGCGTTGTCCAGTTCTGTTTTGGCGTTTTCCAGCTGCAGTTCGGCGCTGCTGATCTCTTCGCGGGCTTTGGACAGTTCCCGTTCCGCTTCCAGCGCTTTGGCGGTGTACTCTTCGTACTCTTCGGTATATTCGCGACGCGCTTCGATCAGCTTGGCGGCGGCCTCCGCGGCTTCCGCGTTCTTCGTTTTATACTCCGCCTCGCCGTCGGTCAGCTGCTGTTTCGCATTCTCCAGTTCGGCGCGTTTTTCGTCCAGCAGCGGTTCCGCTTCGGCCAGCTGTTTCGCGCCGTCGTCAAGCAGTTCCTTCGCGTCATCCAGTTTTTTTCGTCCGTCGGCGAGCTGCGTTTCGCCGTCGGCAATTTCGTTCTCCGCCGCCCGGATCTGTTCCTCCGCGTCAGTAAGCGTGCGTGTTTTGCGCTCTTTGGTCAGTGTAAGACCCAGCTCTTCCAGCTCGGCTTTGCGCTTTGCCTCCGCCTTGTCGTAACCCTCGGTGTATACTGTCTCGGCTTTCATATCGCCGTAGACCAGATACACCTCCGTGTAGTAGGGGGAGATGAAATTCTCTTCCGGCACATAAATAATGTGGTCAATGGCGCCATCGCCCACGGTGGTGTTGCCGTGTTCGAAATCAGACACGTACATCGCCGTATAAATGCGGCCTACAACGGTGAATTCGAGGTTTGACAGATTGTCAGCGGCGGTATCAGACACCAGCCGGAGCTTGGTGCCGGGTTCGTACGGGGATTTGTTGTCGACGACGCATTCGTCGGGGCGGGTAGGGAGGCGGCCGTCTTTGATCCAGAGCTTGTTTACGGTATTGTCCGGACTGTATGCGATCAGGCGCGCTTCGGACTCGTGGTCTCCGTCGTCGATCACGCTGTCAAAGAAATACGACGGCGCCACCGTGCCGCCGGTCCGGGTCCTCAGCGCGTCAATATCTCCCGCGTCGAATCCCCATGTGGACAGCAACCGGAAATGCATCAGATTCTGCCGGTCGGAGTAGATGTCCGTCGAACGGATCATGTCGGGCCGGCTGGCCTTCACACCCGCGAAAAAGCCCACGCCCAGCGCTACGATAAGCAGTATCGATATGTAGCGGGAGCGCGTGTGCCATATAGAGCGGAGCGTGTTTTTAAAGGCCGGTTTTATCATTACCATTCGATCTCCCCGGCGGAAAGCGGCGCGGGGTTGCGCACGATCTTGACGACTTCGCCGCTCTTGACGTGGATGACCACGTCGGCCATGGCGGTGAGCGCGGTGTTGTGCGTCACGATTATTACAGTCATTTTATCCTGCCGGGAGGTGTCCTGCAGCAGACCGAGGATCTTTTTGCCGGTAGTGTAGTCCAGCGCCCCGGTGGGTTCGTCGCACAGCAGCAGCGCGGGTTTTTTGGCCAGCGCACGGGCGATCGAAACACGCTGCTGTTCGCCGCCGGACAACTGGGCCGGGAAGTTGTCCATCCGGTCTTCCAGTCCGACCTGGGCGAGTATATCCTCCGCCGGAATGAAGTCCGGCGTGATCTGCGCCGCCAGTTCCACATTCTCCCGCGCGGTGAGGTTGGGGATAAGGTTGTAGAACTGGAATATGAATCCCACCTTGTGGCGTCGGTACTCGATGAGCTGCTTGCGCGAATAGTTCTGGATCTGCATGCCATCAACTTCCACCTTGCCTTCATCGGAGTTGTCCATGCCGCCCAGAATATTGAGGATCGTGGTCTTGCCGCTGCCGGAGGGACCTACGATAACTGCCAGTTCGCCGCGCTCGATCTCGAAGCTCATGCCTTTGGTGGCTTCGATGACAACATTGCCGGTGCGGTACCGCTTATATACTTTATCGAGGCTGATAAAACTCATTTTGTTTTCCTTTTCTTCACAGTTACGATCACGGCGGCCGCGGCGGCAATGACTGCCAGCCCCGCCAGGAATCCCAGCACGATTTTAAGGCCGGTATTGTTGTCCTTCATGTCGGTCTTGCTGCTTCCGCCGGGGATAGCGCTGCCTTCCGTGCTGAAGTGGTAGCTGCCGCTCCCGACAGTATACAGCAGCGAGCCGTCGTTGTCCACGCCCGCAAATGTGATATCGCCGGTATTTTTCCTGAATATATCGTTGCCGGATTCGAACAGTTTGCTGACGCCGGAAAGCGGGAACGCGACGGTCGCGGTGACGTTCGCCGGGATCTCCACGTTCCAGGTGAGTTTGCCGTCTTCATACGTCCAGTCGGAACTGAACTGGCCGATCAGCGTATCGATCTGTGCGGAGACCCGGGAGAGCCCGCTTTCGAGCCCCGGCTTCAGTGTGACAGTGCTGTAGCCCGCGCCGGTGTTGGCAATGCCGCCGAGCCCTTTGAGCATCCATACCGCCGCGCCGCCGCCCAGCATCACATGATTCTGCGAATCCCAGTACGCGTCGCCGGGGGAGAGGTTTGAATTGAACGCTTCGCCGGCTTTGTCCCAGTATTCCCAGAGCGTGGTGGCGCCGTTGTCAATCATATATCCAAAAGAGCATTTGTCATGAGACACGGTTATGTCCCGCAGCAGTTTGTGATATCCCGCCTCGCTGAGCGCACCGTAGATCGATTTCGTGCCCAGTACGCCGGTGCGGAGCGTGCGGCCGTTGTCCTCGGAAGCCTTGACCAGGGCGGACAATACCGAGGCGCGCTGCGTGTCTGTCGCCAGCCCCAGATCCAGTGCCAGCGCGTTGGCGGTCTGCGTGGGCGTGCTGTAATAGCCGTCCTTAAAATACCGCGCGCTCAAAGTCTCCGCCGTTTTGTTAAGGTACGCGTCCAGTTCCGCGTGGGGCTCGCCGACGATATCCAGCATCTCGCTGAGCAGCGAACCGCAGTAATAGAAATACGCCGCCGAAAGAAAACCAGTGTCCAGCTTGCCCTGGTTGGAATCGTATCCGACCCAGTCGCCGTACACGTTGTGAGTGACCAGTCCGTCGCCGGTCTTATCGTAACTGCGGGCGTATTCGAAAATATGCAGCAGCTGTTCGTACGAACGCTCGATATAGTATTTATCGCCGGTGTTCAGGTACAGCTGGTAGGGGAATACGAAATATGCCGAGGCCCAGGTGATGTCGTACTGCGCGCCGCTTTCGCCGGTGCTGACGGTGGGGACAACGATCTGCGGCCGCCCGTCCGGTTTAATATCCATCATCATGGTGTCAAGGAACGCTTCCGCAGTCGACCAGTCGCTCAGCACCGCGGCGGCCGCTTCTTTGGTCACGGAAGCGTCGCCGGTCCAGCCGTTTTTCTCGCGCTGGGGGCAATCCGTGTAGTTGCTCACCAGATTCGACCGCTGCGCCATCAGGTACATGTGAAATACCTGGTTAAGGCGCTCGTCGGAGGATTCGAAGAAACCGGTCTGGTCCAGGTCGTCGCTCACGAAGCACGCCGTGAAGCAGTCGGGGTCCGGTTCCACGCCCGCGGGCGGCGTTACCCGGATATAGCGGAAACCGGTGTAGAAAAAGCGCGGCTCTATGACGTCGTTGCCGCCGGAAAGTTTATATTCGTGATACGGTTTGTGGGCGGTGGTGTTGGGGAAGAACTTGCCGTCTTCGTCCAGCATCTCCGCGTATTCGATCTTGTATTTCTGACCTTTTTCACCGGAAACCGTGAGGCGCACGTAACCGGACATATTCTGTCCGAAGTCCATGATATACGCTTTGCCGGCCTGCTCGCAGGATACGGGTTTGTATTCCTGTATGATCGTGGTGCCGGATACCGCGGGCCGCAGTTCGGGAGAGCCCGGATAGTTCCATTTGGTGCGGTCGGCGGTGTCGAAATTATCTTCCCAGATAACGGCGCCGTTCTGCGTGACGGTGATGCGGTCGAAGGAAGAGCTTTCATTGACCGCCGAACGTATGCCCAGCGCGCCGCGGGTGTCCGAGGCGCTGAGCTTCACGGTATGGACTTTTTTACCGTCTACGTATGATGTGACGGTACCGCCGCGGATCTCAAGCCGGAGCGTGGCGGGCTTGCCCTGCTTAACGGATACGGATGGTGTTTCGATATTTGTCCAGCCCGGGTGATGGACTCGTAAAGAGCCCGGCGCCAGCTGCCACATGGGAGGGGAGGCCACGCCGTCCCGCGCGCCGAATTCCAGCGCCGCGATGGACTTTTCCACGGTCATCACGGCTTCGATCTCGTAATCGCCGCTGAACGTTTCGAACGTCGTGTACGTGCCGGCGTCGCTGCCCATATGCAGCTGTCCGCCCGAAACGTTGACGCCCGCCGGCGCCGCGGGGCTCCAACTTCTGTCTTCTTTAAAGCCGGGGATATCCCAGCCCGTATATTTCGAGGCGTCAATATCTTCGCCGCTGGCCCAGTTTTCCCGGGTTATCTCTGATTTGGAGCATGAACTCCAGCTCCCGTCGGTGGCAACGGTCTGCACGCTGCCGTCTTTGTAATATATGCGCAGCATGCCCGCGAGGCTGTTGCCGCCGTACGAGCTGCCGCTTACGTACGCGCCGATCACGTTGTCCCCGTCCCGCAGCATACCGGCAACGTCATATGTGTTGTAGTACGCCGCCAGGTCGGCAACAGATTTTTTCGGGCCCAGCACATGCGTGCCCACTTTGGCGCCGTTCAGCCGCAGCTGTATGAAGCCTGTGCTGCCGAAATAGCAGCGGGCGCGTTCTATGTTGTCCCGGCTCTGTGCCAGCGTGAACTCTTTGCGCAGCAGACGGGGAGAGGAGAGCCATTGCCCTTCAACGCGCGCCGGAGCTGTTTCCAGCCGTGCGGGCTCACTGAATCCGGATTCGGTGCCATGCTGATCTTTTATATTGACGCGGTATTCGTACACGGTCTCGGGCATCAGCCCCGGAACGCGAATGCCGGTCTGTACGCCGCTCTCCACCCAGCCGCTGTCCCAGGCGGTATTGCCGCTGCCGGCCTCGGTCACGACGACCCGATACGCGCTCTGAAACGTGCTGCGTCGGTTCGATGCGATACGCCATCCGAGGCGGACGTTTTCGGCGTCGATCCCCAGGTCATATCTGGACGAAGTCTGAAAAGGTGTCACGGTCATGGCGTATTCCTCCCCACGGACAATACCGGCGCTTCCGGCGCACGAAACGGTCAATAAGATCACAAGTGACAACAGCGTGCAAAGCATCCTGCTGCCGGCGCGATTCGTATGATCGGCATGTTTGTTCATAGTGGCACCTCCGCGGATGATACCGCCTTTTTGATGCGTAGGCATATCTGCCTATTTTTTAGACTTTTTTCCGATCAGGATGCCGGCAGTGAGAGCGATCGCGAATACCGCTATGCCTCCTGCGACCAATCCAACATATGCTACGGTACTGAATTCCTTACGGGTCTTCGTGCTGCCGGATCCTCCGTTCCCGGGATCGTCCGGTCCGGCGGCGGGATCAGTGACGGAAGGTTCGGCAGGTACGCCGGTCGCGGGCTCTGACGTATGTGCGGCTTCTGTCGCGGGTACCGCCGTTGCGGGATCATCTGTCGCGGGTACGGCAGTAGCGGGAACATCCGTCGCCGGCACGGCCGTGGCGGGGATCGCAGTCGCAGGTGCGGCTGTCGCAGGCACCGGAGTGACCGGTGCTTTTATTTCGACAGTGACCGAGGATTTCCAGGCGTCGCTGTCTGCCCAGTCCCCGTTGCCGATCAGCGCGATTATATACTTTCCGGGCTCCGGCACGATCGATTTTTCTTTCAGTTTGGCAAGCAGGTCGAATTGATTGCCGCTGCCCACGGAGGCAATGGTTATCTTACCGAGTGTGTTCGAATTGGTTTCGTATTTCCCGATGCCGACCCAGTAATTATCGTCACCCGCGGCGGTCACGAGAATGGGTTCACCGCTCTCGAAAGAGGTCTTGTTGACCTTCAGCGACGGATCGGGAGCAACTATTTCCACGACTGCTGAGGCCATCCAGGCGCTGGTGTCGATCCATTGACTGTCTTCGCTGACCACTGCAATGATGTATCGGCCGGGCGTGAGTTTGCTGAGATTGCCGCCCAGATGTGCACGGAGGTCGAATTCCTTGCCGCTGCCCACGGAAGACACGTATACTTTGCAAAGCGATTCTTTGATCTGATCGTATTTCTGAATGCCTACCCAGTCTTTGCCGGATCCGTACGCAGTGATAAAAATGGGCTCGCCGCTTTTTACGATCGTGTTTTTGAGTTTTAGAAATACGTCCGGTACGGGAGCGGTTATTTCGATCGTCACGGAAGAGATCCACCCGTCCCTGTCGAACCAGCCCGCGCCTCCGCCAACCAGCGCGACGACATATTTGCCGGGCTCCAGTTCGCCGACCGTGCTTACGAGTTTGGCACGGAGATCGAACTGACCGCCCCCGCTGCCCACTGATGAAACAGGTATCTTGATAAGCGTATCCGAGTTTTTATCATATTGAGAGATACCTACCCAGTCGGTGCTTTTTCCTTTTACGGTAACTTTTATAGCTTCACCCTGAACGAAGGTGGTCTTGTTTACCAGAATACCCTGGTCTGTCAGCGCGGACACGGGCAGCACGGCAATCAGGCTCAATAAGAAGGATAACAGTATAATCGAAGCGAGTATCTTTTTCATACGGATCCGTTCCTTTCTTTTCTCAGCTGTCAATGCGGATAGGCATACGCGCAAACAGACAGAACGCGCGGGAAAGCCTTTAAAATAATAATATTATATTAATAGTTTTATGTCAATACCGTTCGGGAGCGGTTTGGTGCCGGGGTATATGTCGGAGGCCTTTTCAAGTTTTACGGTTCTGTCTCTGCAGGAGGAATCTGAGGAAAAACAGAGCAAAAGCTATTATCTGATTATTTGCTGTGTTGCATGCTGCGTTCTGACTCCAAAAATGAGCGAGAATGCGGAGCGGCGGGCGAGATCCGGCCGCGGATCGGGTATGGAGTACGTTCCGGCCGAATGTTGCCGCTTGATTTTCGCGGAATCAGGAAAAGAACCAAATTGCCCTTTATCTTCCGTCACCGAAGTGGTAAAATATACTCTGGAGCCGGGGAACGCGTAAGCCCCGGGGAGAGGAGAATTGACTATGGACGATCCCAGAAAGATACTCAGTATGAAAGTGAGCGAGATGCCGGGCTACGGGTTTGACTGCTCGTGCGGGCGGCATCACAGCGTTGACATAAACAGGATCATAACCGGCACCGGTATTCTGAACCAGCTGCCGGAGGCGATCGCGGAATTCAAAGACAAGACGATCCTGGTCGTTGCGGATGACAACACCGTAAAGATCGGCGGATACAAAGTCAAACAGCTGCTGGATGACAACGGCTTCAAGACCGAACTGCTGGTGCTGGAGTACCCGGACTACCCGGTACTGCTGCCTGACGAGCGCATAGTGGGCACGCTGCTCGTACATACCACCGACGACGTGGGGCTGCTTCTGGGCGTCGGCAGCGGCACGATCAACGACCTCTGCAAGATCGTTTCGTATAAAATGAAACTACCGTTTGTGATCGTAGGCACCGCGCCGTCGATGGACGGTTACGCCTCCGTAATGGCGCCGCTCATCGTTGACCGCCAGAAGATCACATATCCCGCGCATTATCCCTACGTGATCATCGAAGATTCCGAACTGCTGGACACCGCGCCGCCGATCATGAAGAAGGCGGGCTTCGGCGATATCATCGGAAAATATACCGCGCTGGCTGACTGGCGCCTGGCGCACAAGGTCAACGGCGACCATTACTGCGACATCGTGGCGGAAATGGTGCAGAGCGCGGTGGACAAGTGCGTTGCCAATCTGGAAGGCTACTTTAACGGTGAAGCAGAGGCGACCAATATAATGAGCGATACGCTGCTGCTCACCGGTATCTCCATCGGCCTGATCGGCTACACGCGGCCCGCATCCGGCAGTGAGCACCACCTGGCGCATTTCTGGGAGCTGGACGGTATTGCCCGCGGCGTGGAGCATCCGCTGCACGGCAACTCCGTGGCAATGGGTTCGATCGCCTCTGCCGAAGTGTACAAGATCATGCGCACGCGGTTTGAAGTCGTTGACTCTGTGAATCCGCCCGACCCCGACATGCTGCGCGAAATATACGCCCGTGCGGGGATGGCGCTCACGCCGATGGAACTGGGTATCGACGCCGGACTGTTCAACCGCGCGCTGAACAACGGCTACCGCATCAGACCGCGCTACACGATCTTTAACTTTACGAAGGCGCAGGGCATGCTGCCGGAGATCGCGGATCTGGTCACGATCAAAATGTGCGGAGGTCTCGCGTGAATCTGATCGCCGAAAAATGGCAGGATTACGAACTGCTGGATACCGGAGACGGAATGAAGCTGGAACGCTGGGGAGATATAGTTCTTTCCCGGCCAGACCCGCAGGTGATATGGGATAAGTCTTCACCCGCGCTTTGGAAGCGTGCGCATGCCGAGTATGCGCGCTCCGAGAGCGGCGGCGGTAAATGGCATTATTTCAAAGAGTTCCCGGGCAGGTGGAATATATCGTACGGCTCGCTGGGGCTGAAGTTTATCATCGAGCCCATGGGCTTCAAGCATACGGGGCTGTTTCCGGAGCAGGCGGCCAACTGGGAATGGATGTACCGGTCGATCCGCGCCGCGGCTGAGGCGGGCCATCGCCCGGAAGTGTTGAATCTGTTCGGATACACCGGCGGAGCAACAGTGGCATGTGCGGCCGCGGGAGCGGCGGTGTGCCATGTTGACGCCGCGAAAGGAATGGTGACCCGCGCCCGGGAGAATGTGGAACTGTCGGGGCTTGGGGACCGGACGGTGCGGTATATCGTTGACGACGCCTTCAAATTCGTGGCCCGGGAGATCCGCCGCGGCCGCAAATATGACGGGATCATAATGGATCCGCCCTCGTACGGGAGAGGCCCGTCCGGCGAGATCTGGAAGCTGGAGGACAACCTCGCAGGTTTCGTCAAAAACTGTATGGAACTGCTTTCGGATAAACCGTTGTTTCTGCTGCTGAATTCGTACACCACCGGGTTTTCGCCGGTAGTTACGGAGAACATATTAAGGCTCACGCTGCCCGAACGGCTGGCGGGACGCTGCACGTTTGAGAGCGGCGACCTGTTGCTGCCCGTATCTGCGCGCTCCGGCCGGAGCGATATCTATCTGCCCTGCGGCTCTTATGCGGCGCTCCGGGGCAATACGGATTGACCCGATGGATACACCGCGTTTTGAAATCCTGTACGAAGACAATCACCTGATCTCCGTGATAAAACCCGCCGGAATTTTGTCCCAGAGCGACGGCCGCGGCGCGGAGGATATGCTCACGCTGCTCTCCGCGGATATCGCGGCGCGGCGAGGCAAACCGGGCAAGGCGTTCGTGGGTCTGATCCACCGCCTGGACCGCAACGTGGGCGGCGCGATGTTTTTTGCCAAAACTTCCAAAGGCGCCTCCCGGGCGAGCGAGGATATGCGCACGGGCAATTTCTATAAAGGCTATCTGGCGATCACTTCCGGCGAACTCGACGGGGAGGAAGGCTGGTTGCGGCAACGGCTCAAAAAAGATCCCAAGCAGAACCGCGTGTATCTGTCGGACTACGGGCGCGACTGCGTTTTGTATTACAAGCGGTTGTGCGAATTGACGCCAAAAGGCGGATTACCTTTACGGACAATGTATTTCGCGGTGCCGGTGACGGGACGGGCGCATCAGATCCGGGCGCAGTTCGCATTGTCCGGCGCGCCGCTCCTGGGGGATTATAAATACGGCCCGGCCATCCGGATAACTCAATATGATCTCGGCCTTTGGTCCGCGCTGGCTTCGGTGCGCAAGACTGTTGACCGCGCCGAACGGCTCTGGGTGACCGCACTGCCCGAAAGCGATATGTGGCGGAACGCGTCCGGAGAATTGCCGCCGGAAGCCGCGGATTTCATCCGCTCCGACGCGGTGCGGGCACTGATGCCGTACATAAAAAGCGAAAGCGATTTCGGGGGAGACGACGATGACTGATTTTAAGCTGATTGCCACCGCGGCGTTCGGACTGGAAGGCATCGTTTCGCGGGAACTGGACTGGCTGGAAGCCGCGGACAAGACCGCGGAGAACGGCCGCGTACGCTTTTCCGGAGATCTGCGGATGGTTGCCC
>JAFZSK010000098.1 GCA_017620915.1 Clostridia bacterium
AAGAGTACTGGGGCGAAGGCTCCAACCGCGCGCGCAACTGGCAGCGCTACGACATGGGCGGCGGCAGCAAGCTGTCGTTCGAAGAGGGCATTGACTCATACGTGCCCTACGCCGGACCCTTACGCGACAACCTGGAAATGTCTCTCTCCAAAATGCGCTCTACGATGTGCAACATCGGCGTGACGGACATTGCCTCCCTCCACCGCGACGCCCGCCTTACCCGCGTCTCCTCCACCAGCATCATCGAAGGCGGTGCCCACGACGTCATACTTAAAGACAAGAACATTGCCCCGGTCAAATAAACCGCGCATGACACATAACATAAGAACGACAAATCAACAAGAAGGAACTGATCAGAATGAGCGAAAACAAAACCAAAAACCCCACCCATCTTACTAAAGACGGACTCGAAAAACTGCAGGACGAATATAATAAAAGAACCGGAGAGATACGCCGCGAAATCTCGAACCGTCTGGAAGAAGCCAGAAAGCAGGGCGATCTGTCCGAAAACTCCGAATACGACGACGCCAAGAACGATCAGAGAGCAAATGAGGATAAGATCGACGAATTAAAAAAGATCCTGGAAGATTATGTGCTTATTGAAGACGACAGCGATACCAGCACCGTAAAAATGGGCCATCGCGTCACGCTGATCGACTGCGAATATAACGAAGAAGAAGAGTATTACCTCGTCGGTTCGTCCGAGGCGGATCCGCTCAACAACCGGATCTCCAACGAGTCCCCCGTGGGCGCCGCGATCCTCGGGCATAAAAAGGGCGAGACCGTCGACGTAAAAACTCCGTTCGGTGTGATCAAGTATAAGATCAAAAAGATCCGCGCCGCCGGCAAATGACACTCGCCGCGGACAGAGAGGTACCCATCGTGAATCCGGTTGACAACAACACCATGAACCCCGAACCCGATATTGCCGCCGCGCCGCAGGAAGAATCCGCCCTCGATCTGGGCGATCTGATGAAGGTCCGCCGCGCCAAGCTGGCTGACCTGAAAAATGCGGGCAGCGACCCGTTCACTATAACTAAATTTGACGTGACCTTCCGGTCGCAGGATATCGTCGCGCGCTACGATGAGATCTGCGAGCCCGAGCATGATCCCGAGACCGGTCTCCCCGCCTCGGACAAAGTTCCGGTGCCCGTATCCATGGCCGGCCGCATCATGCTAAAGCGCATCATGGGTAAAGCCAGCTTCGCTCACGTGCAGGACCGCGACGGCATGTTTCAGATCTATATCAAGCGCGACGACGTGGGCGCGGACAAATACGCCGCGTTTAAATCGTTCGACATCGGCGATATCGTCGGCGTCAAAGGCACCGTGTTCCGCACCAAGACCGGCGAGATCACCGTCAAATGTTCGGACATCGTCCTGCTGAGCAAATCATTGCGTCCGCTGCCCGAAAAGAAGCACGGTCTCCGCGACGCGGATCTGCGCGCCCGTATGCGGTACGTGGACCTCATAATGAATCCGGACGTAAAAGACGTATTCGTCAAGCGTTCGCGCATCATTTCCGCAATCCGGCGTTTTCTGGACGGCCGCGAATTCCTGGAAGTCGAGACTCCCGTACTGCACACCATCGCGGGCGGCGCCGCGGCCCGGCCGTTCATTACCCACCACAACACGCTGAACATCCAGCTCTACCTGCGCATCGCACTGGAGCTCTACCTTAAGCGGCTGATCGTGGGCGGCATGGACCGCGTGTACGAGATCGGCCGGGTGTTCCGCAACGAAGGCATGGACACGCGCCACAACCCTGAATTCACGCTGCTGGAACTGTATCAGGCATATACGGATTTCGAAGGCATGATGGAGATCACCGAAAATCTGATCCGGTATTGTGCCCACGAGGTACTGGGGACCGGCATAGTTCCCTACGGCGAACTGACCATTGACCTCGATACGCCGTTCGCGCGCATCACCATGACCGACGCGGTCAAAAAATACGCCGGCGTGGATTTCTCAGCGGTCAATTCCGTTGACGAAGCCCGCGCGCTCTGCAAAGCGCACAATATCGCGTACGAAGAACGCCACGGCATCGGCGACATGCTGAACCTGTTCTTCGAAGAATACTGCGAGCATCAGTTCGTGCAGCCTACCTTCGTGACGCACCATCCGGTGGATATCTCTCCCCTGGCCAAGCGCGATCCCAGGCACCCGAACTACACCGAGCGTTTCGAGCTGTTCATCAACGGCAGCGAATTTGCCAACGCGTTCTCCGAGCTCAACGACCCGCTGGATCAGCGCGAGCGTTTCGAGCATCAAGCGGCGCTCAAGGCTGCAGGCGACGACGAGGCGTGCGACGTGGACAACGACTTCCTCAACGCCCTCGAATACGGTATGCCTCCTACGGGCGGCATGGGCATGGGCGTTGACCGCCTGTGCATGCTGCTCACGAATACGACCACTATTCGCGACGTGCTGCTGTTCCCCACGATGAAGCCGCTGGACGCGCCGAAAGCAGAGGCCAACGCTGAACAGTCAGCAGCGGAACCTGCCCCGGTCAACGAGCCCGCCTCTCCCGCCGTGGAAGAAAAGATCGATTTCTCCAACGTGGTGATCGAACCGCTGTTCACCGACATGGTAGACTTTGAGACTTTCAGCAAGTCCGATTTCCGCGCCGTTAAAGTGCTGGCCTGCGAAGCCGTGCCCAAATCCAAGAAACTGCTGAAGTTCACTCTGGACGACGGCACCGGCACGGAGCGCACGATATTGTCCGGGATACACGCATTTTACGAACCCGAACAGCTTATCGGCAAGACCTGCATCGCCATCACCAACCTGCCCCCGCGGGCAATGATGGGCATCGAATCCTGCGGCATGCTGATCTCCGCCGTGCACAAAGAGGGCGACGAAGAAAAGCTGCACCTCCTGCAGGTCGATCCGCATATCCCGGCCGGCGCAAAGCTGTATTGAATTCATCGGTAAATGACGCATTTTGACGAACTTGTGCGCTTTATCCGCGCAAATACCGACGGCGCGTACATGGCGGCGGAAATGACGGACGGCGGTTACACCGAACATCAGTTCCGCCCCGGCGCCGGTGCGCACAACGTCTATTCAATATCTAAATCCGTGACCGGCTGCGCGGCAGGAATACTGGAAGCCGAAGGCCGGCTGCGGGATACCGACACTGTTTATTCATATCTTGCCCCTTTCTTCCCCGCCGGATACGATGAGCGCTGGGAGCTTGTCACATTAAGAGACGTGATGCTGCACCGCACCGGCGTTGACAACAGCGCCAACATCGACGTTGACGTCATGGATTTCTGGGCGGACGGGCACAGCGATTTTCTGGCACATGTATTGTCCCGGCCGATCGTACACGCGCCGGGCAAAGGGCCGTTTGTTTATTGCGACACCAATTATTATCTGATCGGCCGCGTGATCGAAGTTGTTACCGGCATGACCTGCGGAGCGTTTCTGCAGGTGCGGCTGTTCGATCCGCTCAAATGGAGAGGCAACGCCTGGGGTACCTGTCCGCAGAATCATACACTGTGCGGCACCGGACTGTTTGCCACCGCCCGCGACCTGTGCGCGTACGGCTACATGCTGGCGTGCGGCGGTACCTACGAAGGCAACCGGTTATTGACTCCCGAATGGATCACCAAAGCCCGCGGTGAAAACGGCGCGTACGGTTACGGCTTCACCAATTCCGGCGACGGACGCTGGTTCTTCACCGGCGGCATGTACGGCCAGGGCGTGTACATCTTTCCCGAGCGGCGCACGAGCATCTGCGTGCTGGGTCACGATATGCCCATTGAAGGCATCAACAAAGAGATCGTCCCGTTATATCTGGACTGAAAGGCGGAGTTGCGATGGCATCGAGCGGTTTTTCGATCGTTGACGGCAGCGAATATACCGACCGGGCGGCAGCGAACCGCGAGTATCTCGCGCTGGCCAACGAAGTGTTCGGTTTCAACGAGTCGGGAGAGGATTTTGCCCGCCTGCTGCCCAAACTGTTCGGCCCCGGCCGCGACGCTGCGGCACACACCACGTTTGCGGTGAGCGGTCAGGATAGTTCGATGGTAGCTTGCGCGGGTCGCTTCCCGGTAGATTTTATCGCGGGCAATACGTTCCTTAAAGCATTCGGCATCGGCAATGTAGGCGTGCGCAAAGAGCTCCGCAAACGCGGCCTGATGTCCGCCGTAATGACGGCGGCGGTCAATCAGATGATCGTCGAAGGCGCGGTATTCTCTTTTCTGGGCGGCAGCCGGCACCGCTATAAACATTTCGGATATGAGCGTGCCGGCGTGGTGTACGGATTTGAATTGTCCGCCAAAACGCTCCGCGCGCTGGCCGAAAGCATACCGGCGTCGTATACATTGACGCCCCTCTCCTCCGACGATGGAGCCGCGGCGCGGTTCATTGCCGAAAACGACCGCCGCCCTTTGCGCGCGATACGCGATCCCCGCGAGATATATGATATTCTGACCTCCTGGCATTCGGTACCGTACGTGCTTTACGAAAACGGCGCGCCGCGGGGCTGGGCGGTGGTCAAAGCCGGACTGTGGGTGACCGAAGCGGTGACTGTTGACAATGAGCACCTGCTCCCGCTGCTGGCGCTGCTGAGCAAAGTGAACGCACCGCTCATGGTCAAAGTGCCGGAATACGACACCGCGCTGTACGACACGCTGTGGCCTCTTGCGGAAAGCTGGCACACCGGCGCGGACAATATGATCTGCGTTTTCGATTACCGCAAGCTTGTTTCCGCGCTGCTGGAGGTCAAAGCCGGTTACGCACTTCTTTCCGACGGCACGCTGAATGTAATAATTGACGGCATCGCGCGCACGGAGCAGTTCAAGATCGAAGTAACAAACGGTGTGCCGTCTGTGACGGATATTGACCCCGGAACCGATCCGGGTGAAGTAATCAGACTCAGCGACGCGGACGCTACGGGATTATTTTTAACCCGCAACGCTCCCGTATCCCGCCGGATAAGCCCGGCCGCCGCGTCCTGGTTTCCGCTGCCGCTGTATATCGGTTCACCGAACGACGTTTGATTTATTTTTTTCAGCAAGGAGTAACTGCTATGGACAAGCGCAAAAAACGGCTCATCGTTATTGGCATTATCTCTCTTATTCTCACTTTTGCTGCATACGAGGCCGGTTATATAATAAACAGTAATACTGAGATCGACCCGTTGCCTGCCTATATAGTTGCGCTGGCATCATTGGTGTTCATAATTCTCTCTGCAATATTGAACTTTCTTCTGGTTCGCATCAACAAAAACAGATTTAAAAAAATGCGCGTTACGCAGATATACGATCTTCTGGATTCTATGCGCGAAAAATCAGAAGCCGAAGCAAAAAGGCAACGCATAAAAATAAAGTGTCTCTTTGTGCTGACCGGGATATATGATATTGTCCTGATCCTAGCGGCGCTGGGAATGATGTTCTGTTTTGGTCTGTGCCCTCCCAACATATTGTATATGGCAACGGGCATTGTCTCTGTTGCGGTTTTAGACGCCGTTCTGTGCACTATCCCCGGGCGCAATAAATTTGATCCCGGACCGGATTTTCCTGCCCTGCCGCGGGAAGATTATCCGTATCTATATTCGCTGGCGGAAAAAGCCGCCCGGTCGGTCGGAGTCAATGAGAAAAACATCATTCTGGCAGTTCAGACGGTCAATAATATAGGAATATCGCGTTTCGCCAATGCCATTTTGCTCATTCTCCGGCTGGAACAGCTGGAAATACTCAGCGAGCCCGAATTATATTCCGCTTTTCTTCATGAATTCGCACACGTGAAATTTGACCGGTTCGGTTACCGGCTTCAGATAGTAAATAACTGGATAGACAGTGTTGATCTAAAAGTGCAGTGGAATGTGAAGCTTCTCTACCAGTATCCGATCATCCTTTTTATTATCCGTTATATGCTGTATTCGTTCGTATCGGATATTGCCGGCGAATTCAAGGCAGATCAGGCAATGCTGAACGGTCCAGGCAAAGAAGCTGCCGGCTCCGCATTGGTAAAGATCACATATCTGGATCATTATGAATGGGAAGACTGTGTAGCTGATTTTTATAACATTTTTGCTGCCGAATCTCCGGACGAACGGCAATTCGGAACAGAACGAACCGAACGGTTCCTGGCTTCTGTCAGGGAAAACAAAGAACGATGGGATAGCTATATAAGGAAGGAAATAATATCTCGCTCTGCGACTCACCCGCTTTGCCGGATGCGGCTGGAGGCACTTGGCCTGACCGAATACAGATCTATTGATTTCGACAGTGCGCCGGAATACACACAGGAATTAAAGCGGGTCCTCTCAAAAATGGATGAGCTTCTGCTGGCCCATTATAAAGAGAACTATGAACAGCAGCGGGATGAAAATTATCTGAAGCCCTTGAAAACTGTTCAAGACTGGGAGGAGCAAGGCAAACCGGTAACCGCTCATGAATTCGGCGATGTTCTGGACGCGCTGAACACGCTGGGCCGCATATCTGAAGGCGAAGCGCTGTGCGACCGGGCAATGGCGGAACTGCCGGAAGTTGGCGCGGCACGGGCCTATTACTGGAAGGCGTTTCTGCTCCTGCATCGTTATGATAAAGCCGGAATAGATCTGGCATACAAAGCAATCGATATCAACGACAATTATATCCATTTGCTGGACACGCTGGCCCAATACTGTCTTGTGACCGGTGATCAGGAAGAACTGACGCGCTACCGCGAGTACGCCGCGATCCAGGCGCAAAAGAAACAAGACGAGATCAGCTCCGCTGACGAGCTTAAGCCTTCGGATAAACTTTCGACCGACCGGGATCTGCCGGATGAGATCCGCGGCAATATACTGGAGTTTATCCATTCTGTTGATAAAGACAGGATCGACTGCGTTTACCTGGTCCGCAAAGTCATTTCCGAAGAAGAAAAATGCAGTGTATTCGTAGTCAAATTTAAACCGGAGATCAAACCGGACGACCGGTATGTTGTCATGCACTCTCTGTTTATGTATCTGGACACCTGCGCCGACTGGAGTTTCTCACTGTTCGAATATGACAGCGTCAGGAACGTGCACGTAGAAAACATCCCGCTTAGCGCGGTATATCCCGGCGAGCGGCTGTCGTAAGGCTGTCAATATCCCACCGCGATCCCCAGCAGTATGAACGCCACCACCAGCGCTGTATTGACCAGGAACAGTGGCAGGCTTTTTTTGACCCATTTGAAATAATCGACGCCGATCATCGACAGCGCGATCAGCAGTACCGGCGAAGTCGGGAAGATCACGTTGGTGTAGCCGTCCGCAAAAGTGTACAGCAGTACGAGCATCTGTTTGGAGAGGCCGACGTTGACCACCGAGAGCAGTCCCATGACCAGCACGGCTTTGGCCGTGGACGACGAAATAAAGAACTCCAGCACCAGCACTACCAGGTAAATGATAAGCGCTACGGTGATCACGTGTTTGCCCGCGGCGAGCGCGTTGATCTGATTAACGATCGTGGGCATAACGTGGCCTTCGTCAAAAATGTACTTAATTGATGCGGCGAGGGCAATGAACACCAGCGTCGGCAGCGCGCCGCGGAGGCCGTTCAGGAAGCTCTTGAACACGGTCTTAGGCTGCTTTGACGCGATCACGCCGGCAACGATACCGAAGATAAGGAAGTACGCAGTCAATACCACGACCGTATACCCGCGCAGCGCGCTCAGCGAAGAGCAGACCACGATCAGCACCAGGCTCACCAGCAGGAAAATGATGTATGTGAGTTTGACCCGGCGGTTGCTGCCTTCAGACGAGGCGCTCATATTGCCGCCGAACTCGCCCCGCAGCTCCGAATCGTGCGCGAACGTAAGGCTCTTTTCCGGATCGCGGCTGATGCGGCGGATGTACAGAAACACGAAACCCAACAGCAGCAGATACATCACCGCGAATATGATCAGACGGAACCAGATGTGCGTCATCGGGTTGGTCTTGATGATCTCCGATGCCAGCAGCACCGTGAACGGATTGGTGACGGCGCTGGCGAAGCCGAAACCGCAGGCAACGATGCAGATCAGGAACCCCGTGAACGAATCCAGCCCGATCATGATGCACAGCGCGGTTATGACCGGCAGCATCGTGAGCATCTCCTCAAACAGCCCGAGAAACGCGCCAAACACCATAAATATGAGCGTGATCAGCACGATCAGCAGTTTCCGGCGGTTCTTGAACCGGTCCGACAGCGAACCCACGAGTTCCCGGATGCCGCCCACGTCGTTCATGACCTGGAACGCCGCGGAAATTATCAGCAGGAACAGCGAGAGCATTATCAGCGTCAACCCGTCCTCCGACGCGAACACCAGGAACGGCGCGAAGATGCCTTTAACTATATTAACGCCTTTTATGTCGTCGCGGGGAATGTAAGCCGAATAATCCGGGCTGCCGTCCGCCAGCGTGCCGAACTCCCCTTTCGGGATGACGTACGTGAGCACGATCGCCAGAATCATCAGGCCCAGCAGCAGGCAGGTCACCTGGATAAACGTCTTTTTTGAAATGTTGATCAGCGTGGCGTTGTGGTCGCGTTCAGGTTTCGTTTCGCTCGCGTTCATTTTGGTCATACCTCTCTCTCAAAAGGTCCGCCAGCAGCGCCCAGCGGACGGCCTGTTTCCGGTTGGTACGGGGGTAGAAATAATACAGTTCGTTGTCGTTGTACGTCTCGAACTCTTCCGCGCAGGAGAACGGCAGCGCGGGCAGCTGGGATATAGGCTTGAAGAAGCCGGTGCCGCCGTTTTCGGCCGCGTCCGCATTTGACACGGGGTCTGTCCCCTTGCTTAAATCAGGACGGTACGAAAAGCCTTCCGGCGTCAGCGTACACACGCCCTTCTCGCGGCGCCGCAGCTTCACGTTTTTGTCGAAGATCTTGACATCTACCTCGGTCTCCAGATCAAGCTGCTCCAGCTCCGGCCGCTCCAGTTCCGCGATGCGGCGGTAATACTCCGGAATGCTGCCCGGCGTTCCGGTGAAGCGGTAGTATTCGTCGATATGATGCACGCTGCCGCAGGCGGAGCAGCGCAGGTCGTTGCCCACGCCTTTCGTGGTGTACAGCGCGCCGCAGTCAATACAGCGATACAGAATATTGTCCAGCCCCGCGGCTTTACAGCTCCGACGATAGGCGCGGTCGTTGTCCGCGGACGCGTCAATAAACAGTTGCCTGCTGATCAGGTCATTCAGTTCGGCATCGTCAAACGCAGCCAGCTCGTCTTCGCGGATCACACGCTCCACAGTGAGATATATGTCGGAGCGGAAAAACTTTTTGCGCCATTTGGGTTTGGCGAAATACGCGCCGCGTATACTGGACAGCACCAGCGGCACGCCCAGCTTTTTATAAAACGCCGCACCCGGCTCCACGATGGGGTTGGTGGTGCCGTCCACGGACAACCGTCCCTCCGGAAATATGATCACCGGGTACCCTTTTTTCAGCATGCGAAATACGCCCGCCACCGTCACAATATCCACCGTGAAGAGTTTTTTCGGGATCAGGCCCATTTTTTTGGACAGGCGGCGCAGAAAGCCGTTGTGATACAGATAGTATTCGTTAGCCACGTACGCGGGATTTTGACGAGTGTCGAATTGTTTGGAATAGTAAAAATCCCGGAAGGACTGATGGTTGACCAGCATGATGTACGGGGCCGCGACATCGTTCAGTTTGGCATTGTCAACGTGCAGCTTGCTGCTGCGCTTCCACGCGATGTCGGCCAACCGGAACAGCAGCGCGTACACCGGCGAATCCGGCGTGCCGTCGTGCTGCTTCAGGAAGAATTTATTGATGAAAAACGCCAGCGCCGCGAACAGCAGTCCCGCCAGCAGCACAATGATCAGGATCAGCAGCCACAGCGGCATCGCGTTGCGGATAAATGCTTTAGCGGCGGTACCCATCAGGTTCGACGTGACGATCGACGGGACCACGCCCCCCGCCACGGTGGCAATATACTTATGATATTTTATTCTGGTGCTGCTGCCGTAATAGCAGATGGCGCCGAACGGAATGAGCGGCATGATGAACAGCAGCAGCATGAACAGCACCGTGCTTTTGTGGGACTCTTTTCCCTGCTCCGCCTCCGCGATCATGTCGATGGCCTTTTTGCGGCGCTCATACGCTTCGTTGCGGAACCGGAACGCCCGCACCAGCACGAATATGATCGTGGCGCCCAGGCACACGCCGATATCGCACAATATCAGGGCAATATAAAACGGATAACTCAGCCCGCTGGAGATTTGGATAAACTCGGCGGGTATGAACACGACCACCATCTGCAGCGCTTCGACGAGGGCAACGGCAAAGAACCCCAGCACTCCCTTCGACCGCAGCAGTTCGCGCGCGCCGTCCACGTCATGCTTCATTTCCAGCTTCACAAACGGCACCAGTATGTCTTTCAGGAAAAACGCAAAGAGCAGCACCGCCGCCAGTGCCGAAACCAGTATGATTATCTTCTCCGCCCGTCTGCTCATAACGCTGTCAATAGTTCCCTGCCGCAGATAGTTTGCTAAAATTGCTGCATGCCGCGCCCGCACGCATTCTCGTATTATACTTTTATATAAAGATTTGTCAACTTTTGCTCGCACCTCGCACGTGATATAGTCATTGATTCAGCCCTTCGAATGGGTTATAATCGCATTGACCATTTAAAGCAAACTGAAAGGCGGATAAAGCCATGGCATACGACATCAAGTTATCCAAGTCCCGCAAAGACCTCGCCCGGCAGGCATTTGAAGAGTGCTGCTCACCGGAGACCACAGTCCGGTACGGCGTCAAACGCGGACGCCCCTTTTGGAACGTGGAATCCACGCAGTTCATGTACGTGCCGGCGTTCCATTTCACCGCGATCAGAAGCTGCCGGCGGTACCGGTACACGGCAATTGACGAAGCCGGCGGCGTACATTCGTTCGAAGCCGGCGACTGCTGCAGTCTGCTCACGCCGATATGGGCGGAGCTGCCCGAGGGCGTTGTCCGGCTCACGGTGACTGCGCTGAACGAGGACGGCAGCGATTATGCCGTTGTCGGCGCGCGCACGTTTTTCCGGCTGGCCAGTTTCCCGGAAGAGACGCCGCCCGCGGTCTGCTCATATAAAGAAAGCGCGCTGAAAGCGTACCGCTTCGCCATGTCGCAGGGGTTTATACAGCACTGGCTGAAATACGGCGAACCGGATCCGTACTACGACCTGAACTCCTACCCCTGCAAAATGATCAGCGCGCTCGGGGAGGCAATGTTGTCCTACGCCGAACTGTGCCCGGAAGCCCGCGAAGACGCACTGAAAGTTGCCGTCAACGCCGCCGACTACCTGATCCGCATCACCCCCCGCGCCGGCGACCCGCTGGCCGACGTTCCGCCTACATACTATCTCGAATTCTGCCCCGATCCGGAAAAATACGGCGTCATCACGCCCAACTGGCACGCCGCGCAGGGCCACGTAGGCACCAACATGATGATCTATCCCGCGCGCGCCGGTCATATGTACCTCGAGCTCGAACGTGTTACCGGCGACCGCAGGTATTTTGAAGAAGCGCTGAAGATCGGCAAGTATTTTCTTGACACCGTCGAGCCCAACGGCAGCTGGTATCTGGTGCGGTCGTGCGCCACCGGCAAACCGGTCACGAACAACTACGTTTCGCCGATCGAGAGCGTTGTCCCCTTCCTGACGTCGCTGTACGAGCGCACCGGCGACGACTGCTGGAAACAGCTCTGCGACGGCGCGGTGGATTACATGTTCAAAACACAGCTGGCCAGTTACAACTGGGAGGGTCAGTTCGAAGACAGCCCGCTGTCCACCAACTACATGAACCTCACCCACTACGCGCCGGTGGCGCTGGCCAAGTATCTCGCTAAATATCGCGCCGCCGAGCCCGGTGCGCTGGAGCAGGCCAAAGAGCTCATGCGCTTTGCGGAAGATCAGTTCGTAGTCTGGAAACGGCCGTACCCCTGGCTCCACGGCGCGCCGGACGACCTTCCGCCGTACGACACTTCCAAATGGCATACACCCGCCGGACTGGAGCAGTACGGGTGGTACGTGCCCATCGACTCCTCCACCGCCGATATCGCGCTGGGCTTTTTGACGCTGTATCAGGCGTGCGGCGACGAGCTGTATCTTGCCAAAGCGCGAGCTTTGACCGACCAGCTTACGCGGGTGCAGCATGAAGACGGCAAGATACCTACCCACTGGATGCACACGCCGGACGCGGAGGCCAATTTCTGGTTCAACTGCATGTTCGAAAGCTGCCGCGTGCTGTCGTTGTTGTCCGAATACGATAAATAAATCGTTAGTTCACGCGATTATAAAAGGAGCTGATCATAATGGAATTCAACTTCCCGAACGCCGCCGCATCGGACCGCCCGATGGAACCGCAGACACTGTGCGGCTGGTTTGACGACCCCAACAGGTTTAACGGCTTCGTTGACCTCCGCCCGTTCGCGGACGACAAGACCGTGCTCCGCAACCCGCATAAAGGCTGGTTCTGGCATTTTATTGACAACGGCCTGCGCGGCCCCCTCTACCGCGAGCCCCGCGACCCGAACGACCACCTGGAAGACTTCCCCGGCCTCAACCACCTGTATTTGCGCTTTGACTGGTCCGACGTGGAAAAGGCCGAAGGCGTGTACGATTTCGGCTTTCTGGATGAGATCATGGATGAATGGGCGCCGTACGGATACGCGTTTTCGCTGCGCGTGTGCTGCTTTGAAACCAGCTACGGTGCGGAACCCGCCACACCGCGGTATGTGTTCGAAAAAGGCGCCAGGTGCTACGATCTGAAGAACGGCACGTTCTACCAGCCGGATTACGGCGACCCGTATTTTCTGGAGCGGCTCGAGGCGTTCATGGAAGTGTTCGGGCGCAAGTATAATAACGATCCGCGGGTGGATATCGTTGACATCGGCACGTACGGCACCTGGGGCGAAGGCCACACGGTGGAAGGCGACGGCGTGATCTATCCGGTGGAAACGGTGAAGAAACATATCGATCTCCACCTGAAATACTTCCCGGATAAATACCTGCTGCTGAACGACGACCACATTGTCGGGCGCATCGTGCACGGCCCGGCGGAGTGCCAGGAAATGCTGGATTACGCGTACGAGCGCGGGCTGGGGCTGCAGGACGACTCGATCTGCTGCGACTACTATTCCGTGGTCAACGGCTACGACACCATGCGCGCCACCTTCGCTTTTCAGAAGCTGGCGGACAACGCCCCCTCCTGCATCGAATTCGCCCACTACGGCTATATCCACCCCACTTTTGACGATTATTACCGCAATGGTCTGACCATCGTGGAGTGCCTGAAAAACTCCCGTGCCACGTTCGCGGGCTTCCACGGCTACCCGCGGCTGTTCCTGAAGTCGGACAAGTGGCTGGCGGAATACTGCGCGAACCGGCTGGGGTACTGGTATTTCGTTGACAACGCGCTGATCCCGGAACTCACCGCCTCCGCCCACAACCACATCAAGGTCAATCTCACCAACAAAGGCTGGTCGAAAGCATACTACCGTCACAATATCCGCGTCCAGTTACTGGGCGACAAAGGCATCGCCCGCGTCATTGACACCGATGCCCGCGTGGACGGCCTTCAGTACGAGGAGCAGCGCGCGTTTGACCTTAACCTGGATCTGCGCGGCCTGCCCGAAGGCGAATACAAAGTGCTGCTCGGCGTGTTCGAAGGCAACCGCCCTATCAAACTGGCGCTGAAAGCGGAGCTTGAGTCAGAAGACGGATTTTACTGTATTGCAAACCGCTTTGTAAAAGGACTTTGAGCAAGGGGCTATATGCAAAGGGCAAATGGCAAATGACAAGGGGCAAAGGGCAAGGGGCAAAAGTCGCATAGAAATGCTATTTTTCCGATTTCGTATAAATCCTTAGTTGCAAGATATATGGCGCTCGTTCATTTTCAGGTCACGGGCGCCTTCCCTGTTTAAAGGAGCGGGGCGTGTTGATACCCGCGTCTAGCAAAACCTCCATTTTCAGGCGATTTGCTAGACAAGGGCTCCTTCTCTTTGCAGCCAGAAGATCGGCTGATTTGTATATTTCTTAAAAATAGCGCAAAACGGCTGATTTTTAAGAACCGGGCGACATCTCAAACTGCAGACAAGGTATGATTTGCTCATTATGACCGGGAAATTAGGCAATTCGGGATAATCACGGGAGAGTTTATGGAAAACAGATGCCGCCTCGGAGCAGAAAACGAGCAAGAATGATTCGGTTCGTCTAGCTAAATTCCATAAAAAAGCATTTTGCTAGACAATCTCCAGCTACTGAGGCTGAAAATGAGCAAGAGCAGATGGAAAGTTCTTAAAAAGTCTTTAAAACAGCCATTTTTTAAGAACTTGAAGCAACCGACGGCTAAAAAAGCACAAGAAGGCTGGCTTGGTTTCAAACACAAAGTTACTGCGGAATTGCAAGTCGAACACTTGCCATCTGCCTCTTGCCCTTTGCCCCTTGCCGTTTGCCCTTTTCCCCTTGCCATTTGTCCCCCGCGGGTTTATAATGAGATTGCAATCTTATCTGGAGATGATAACATGAAAAAGATCACATATCCCATGACCATCGCGGGCGTCAAACGCAAGCTGCCCGTGTGCAAGCTGAACGACAATCTGGCCATCGGCGCGTTCGTACTGTTCGGCGACGTCAAACTCACCGAAGCCTGCGCCGGCGCGCTGCTGAAAAAAGCGCCGGAATTCGACTATATGGTCGCTCCCGAAGCCAAAGCGATTCCCCTCATCTACGAAATGGCGCGTCAGAGCGGCCGCAACACCTATCTGCTGGTCCGCAAGAACAAAAAAGCGTACATGCAGGGCGTATTCGAAGTTGCGGTCAATTCCATCACCACCGAAGGCACCCAGTACCTGTACATGGACGGCGCCGACGCAAAGAAAATGAAGGGCAAGCGGATATTGATCATTGACGACGTAATTTCCACCGGCGAGAGCCTGCGCGCCGTAGAAATGCTGGTCAACAAAGCCGGCGGCATAGTTGTGGGACGCATGGCCGTGCTGGCCGAAGGCGACGCCATCAAGCGCGACGACATCATTTACCTGGAGCCGCTGCCGCTGTTCAATCCCGACGGCACCGTGAAAGAACTTTGATTGAACTGTAGTTGAACTTCGATTGAACTGTAAACCGCCGGCAAAGGCCGCGTAATATTAAAACAGCCGGAAGCGTTTCGACGCCTCCGGCTGTTTTTTGTGAAGAGCGGGACAGCTTATTCCTCCTGCTTATCCTCGGGATCCACTGGGGTGAGATAGCGCTTAGCCTGCGTGGAGAACAGCGTGTAGTACTCCCCTTTGCGGTTCATCAATTGCGAGTGGTTGCCCGATTCCACGATCCGGCCGTCCTGCAGCACGATGATCCGGTCCGCGGTGGTGGCGCTGGACAGGCGGTGCGACACGAAGATCGAAGTCTTGTCGCTGCGCAGTTCGTCGAACTGGTTGAATATCTCCTGCTCCGCCATCGGATCCAGCGACGCCGTAGGCTCGTCCAGAATCAGTATATCCGATTTCGAATAGAACGCGCGGGCGATCGCCAGTTTCTGCCATTGACCGATGGACAGTTCGATACCGTTTTCTTCAAAATAACGCATCAGCGGCGTGTTGTATTTGTCCGGCAGCGCGTTGATGAAATCCGTGGCGTTGCTGGCCGCCGCCGCGCCGGTGATCCGGTCCTCCGTGACCTCCGAATTGACCTCGCCGAACGCGATGTTGTCCCGCACCGACACGGCGTACTTCCCGTAATCCTGAAAAACGATGCCAAACAGGTCGTAGAGCTCTTTTAAGTCATACTCCCGTATGTCGTGACCATCCAGCAGTATCATGCCTTCTGTGGGGTCGTAGAGGCGTGTGAGCAGCTTGATCAGCGTGGTCTTGCCCGCGCCGTTCAGGCCCACGATGACGATGGTCTCGCCTGCGTGGATCGTGAGGTCCACGTGATTGATGACGTTGCGCTCGATACCCGGATAGTGGAAAGACACGTCGCGGAACTCGATCACATGACCGATGCCCCGTTCGATAGAGCGCGGCTGGTCCAGGATCGGTTTCACCGTGGGTTCCTCTTCCATGAACGCGATCATGTTGTTGATGAACAGCGTGCCTTCATAAATGCTGGCGGTGGTGGTGATCAGCGTGGCGATGCCGGAGGCAATGGAATTCAGCGCGCCGGTATACAGCGAAAAGTAACCGATCTCGTATCTGCCCTCGAACACGCCTTTGGCGATCCACACGAACAGTATGCAGTTTACCGCCGTGGACAACAGCGTTGCCCCCACGTTCCACAGAAACTCCTCCACGATCAGCCGCTTGAGCCCTTTGAAATAGCGCTTGAACACCTGCGAGTAGCGGTCTATGAAGTTGTCCGCCAGATCCAGCATGCGGATCTCTTTGACCATGTCCTTGTTGACGATGATGTCGGAGTAGTAGCTCATCTGGCGCCGGTCTTTACTGCGGCGGAACACGTAGTTGTGATTTTTGCGGCGGTACACAAAATTGATGATCGTGGACGGAATGGCCACCACGATTACCATCAGCACCGGCAGGAAGCCCACGGCCGCCAGCACGATGATGAACGAAACGATGCTGATGATCGCGGATGCGATCGAAAACGTCGCTCGCAGCACCTGTATCGGCCGGTTGCCCGCCTCGCGGTTCGCGTTCTCCATCTTGGCGTAGAACTCGGGACTGTCGAAGCTGGCGAGGTCAACTTCCTTCGCCTTGTTCATTATCTTCAGCTTGATATGGTTCGTCACCAGTTCGCCGGAGATGCGGATGATGGTGCTGTCCAGACGGTTGACCAGACTGTTCAGCAAAAGGTAGCCGAACTGGAATACAAGGAGGGTCCAGACCACGCGGAACGTCGTAAGCTGGCCGTTATACGCCTGCGCAAGCCGGTTCAGCAGTTCCTTGCCGATCAAAGACCCGACCACCGGCATCACGCCGTTGAACACCGCCATGAACGCCATCAGGAACAAAATGCCGGGGCTGGCTTCCCATACGAGTTTCAGGATGTATAGCATCCGTTTTGAGAACGAGCCGATGACTTCTTTCAGGAAGCGCGGCACGTCTTTAATATTCTTCGGGCGCGGGATCCTGTACTGATCCAGCACGCTGTTGTCCGGTCCTCCGGGGGGCATAGCGGTCACCTTCCGTTTCTGCGGCGGACAATACGCAGCTGCGGCTCCGCCACGGTTCCCGCGGTGAGCTTCATTCCCGCGGCCTTGAGCGCGTCGTCTGCGACGCTGTTGATATTGACATCCAGTTCATGTTTGCGCAATAAGCGTTTAAAGCGGCAGAGCGTGTCCGCGTCCGGAACCTGCTCTTCCAGAAAATTGACGCCGATAAATTTACGGAACGCGTAGCTGTCGTACGCGGCATCCTCGAGACCGGCGGCGGACAATCCGAACCACTGCTGCAGAAAATACATCCGGATCATCACTTCCAGCGGCTTGGCCGGTCTGCCGCGCTTGCCGCTGGGATAATACGGCTGCACTGTGTCAACGAGCTGCTCCCACGGTATGATCGGATCGATCCGCTTGAGGAACTCTCCGCGCTTGCCGGTCTGCTTCCGCAGGCTGTATTCGATGTCCGTAAAGCTGTTTCTGGTATCCATTTGCCGCACCTCCGGGTGGATTTACTACATTATAGCACAAAAAGTTATAAGTTTTAAGTTATAAGTTTTAAGTTATAAGTTTTAAGTTGAGGAAGTTTTAAGTTGTAAGTTTTAAGTTATGGAGCGATTTGCCTTCGGCCGCGATTCGTGATAAAATCAAAAGGCGCGCGAAATCAGCGGCGCAGTATGGACGATCGATCCGGATCAGGAGGCGGCAAAGCGCATGAAAGCAAAAGAAAGAGTAATACCCGAAAGAAAAGATGTTGACGTCAATTATACCTGGGACCTCACGGCTATTTTCCCGAATGACGAAGCGTGGGAGCAGGCGTACAATGAGTTGTGCGCATTGCCCGAACAGATCGCGGCGTTCCGCGGGCGGCTCGGTGAAAGTGCGGAGACTCTGCTGGATTTCTTCCGCCGGGAAGACGAGACACACCTTTCGATCGAATCGGTATTCGGGTACGCCAGCCTTAAAGGCGACGAAGATACGGCCAACAGCTTCTACCAGAACATGCGCGGCAAAGCCATGGGCGCGTACGTGGCCATTTCCGGAGCCGGCGCGTTCTCAACGCCCGAGATCCTGGCGATACCGGATGAGACGCTCCTGCGGTTTTATTCCGAAAAGCCGGAACTGCTGACGTATAAGCGCAGTATTGACCGGATACGGCGCCGCAAAGCGCATATATTGTCCGCGGAGGAAGAGAAACTGCTGGCGGCCGCGGGAGAGGTTGCGGACAGCCCGGACAAGATCGGCAGTACGCTCCGGAACGCGGAAATGGTGTATCCGGACGCTGTTGACGCGGATGGCGGTACCCACAAACTCACCAACGGTTCCCTCACCCTGCTTATGGAAAGCAAAGACCGGATCCTTCGCGAAAACACATTCAACACATATTATACGCGGCTGGGCGAGTTTAAAAACACGATCGCCGCTACGCTGGACGCTCAGTTCAAGCAGCTGCGGTTCTTCGCCGGCGCGCGCAAATACGGCAGCACGCTGGAAGCCTCGCTGGACGAGACCGAAGTGCCCACGGAAGTGTATCTGAACCTTATCGACGCGGTGCATGCCAACATGGACAAAATGTACCGCTACGTGGAGCTCCGCAAGAAGATGCTGGGCGTCGATGAACTGCATATGTACGACGTATACACGCCCATCGTGGAAGACGCGGATGAAACGATCACGTTCGAGCAGGCTAAAGCCACCGTGCTGGAGGCGCTGGCCGTGCTGGGAACGGATTATACGGACATTCTGAAGACCGGTTTCCGCGACCGCTGGATCGACGTATACGAAAACAAAGGCAAACGCGGCGGTGCCTATTCTTCCGGTCTCTCCCGGCCGCATCCGTACGTGCTGCTTAATCACAAGGACAACCTGGACAGCCAGTTTACGCTGGCCCACGAAATGGGGCACTCGCTGCACAGCTATCTTTCCAGCAAAAACCAGCCGGTCAACTGCGCGGATTATGTGATATTCGTGGCGGAAGTTGCATCCACAGTGAACGAAGTACTGCTGATGAAATATCTGCTCTCCAAAACATTCGAGCCGAAAGAACGCGCGTACCTGATCAATCACTTCCTCGATCAGTTTAAAGGCACGGTGTACCGCCAGACGATGTTCGCGGAATTTGAGCTGTTCATGGGCAAACAGAGCGAAGCGGGCGAAACGCTCACCGCGGAAGCGCTCTGCGAAAAGTATCTGGAACTCAACAAGCTTTACTTCGGCCCCGCGATGATCTCCGATGAGCTGATCTCGCTGGAATGGGCGCGCATCCCCCACTTCTTCTACAACTACTATGTGTTCCAGTACGCGACGGGTTTCTCGGCGGCGGTGGCAATTGCGAACCGTATATTGTCCGAAGGCGCGCCGGCGGTCAATGATTACAAACGCTTCCTATCCTCGGGCGGCAGCGCGGATCCGATCAGCCTGCTGAAGATCGCGGGCGTGGATATGAGCACGCCGGCACCGGTAAACAGTGCGCTTACGCTGTTCGGTGAACTAGTTGAAGAGATGGAGCAGCTGTTAAAATAAAAAGAAAAGGGCAATTTGCCATTTGCCCTTTGCAGTTACCCTTTCAGTTTTCCGGTAATTGCCCCGATCGGTATCTGACCGTTATCCGGGTTGCGGCTGTCGTTGCTGACGTTGCGGTTGTCGCCCATCACGAATACGTACCCCTCCCGGACCTCAATTATGGTGCCGTTGGGATAGTTGACAACAGTCTGGTCGTTGAGATAATCCTCGACGACCAGTTCGCCGTTCCGGAAGAATTTGTTGTCCCGGAATTCCAGCTTGTCGCCGGCAACTCCGACGACGCGCTTGATCCACAGCGTGTCCGGTTCGGCGCCTTTAAAAAACATTTTGGATATATTCTCGTTGTTGCGCAGCACATCGCCGATCCGCGCGAAATAGCCGAAGCGCTTGCCTGCGTTGACCGAGTCGAGCACGGTCATGTCGATCACCACGATGTCTCCCACCTGCGGTTTGCCGAATACGTACGGCATCAGTGTAGTTTTGACCTTATCGCCCGGATTGAGCGTCGGCAGCATCGACTCGCCGTAAACCACATTCGTGCGGGATACATACACCGCGAACGTCAGATATCCGAATATCACCAGCGCAAATACCAGCAGGAAGATCAGCGCGTTTTTCAGCACTTCTTTAACGATACGCAGTATCTTGCGCTTAACAGTTTTTTTACGGGTAACGTCCGGATCATCCTGGAAAACGTCGTCGTAATCCAGGACTTCCTCGCCGCCTCGCGGCCGGAACAGTTTGCGCCGGGCGACCGTTTTGCCGTCGGAGCCGGTAATATCTTCGCCGTTCTGTGTTTCTTCGTTTTCGGGCGCATCGGGATCGGCAAGATCCTCGCCATCGTCATCGAATTTGAGCTCCGGTTCGGTGTCAATTATATCGTTTTCCGTTTCCGGCACTTCCAGCTCGGAATTGCGGTCAATAAGTTTGCCCAGATAATCGGCGGAAACGATCACCGCGCCTTCGCCGGCGGCGATCTCGGCCGTCAACGCGCGCGACTTGTTCTGCTCGGCCTTGGCGAACAGCGCCGTCAGTTCCTCGTCGCTGATATCATCATTTTCGGCTTCTGCGGCAGCTTTCGCCGCGTTTTTGAAACTGCGCCGGTCAATATACTCCGCCGCTATCGCAGTCAGCTCTTCGTCGTCAATAATAAGCTTTGCGCCGGTCTTCTCCGCTTTCTGCCGGAGCTGTTTACGCTTCCAGCCGAGGCCGGAACCTTCCACGATCTCCGGCTCCGAGTCATCGCCGAACGCTGACTCGTCGTCATCGTCTGCATACTCCGCTTCGGCCGGGTCGGTTGTTTCGTTTTTTTCCGCGGCGCCGCGGCGGGCAGACGCAGGTACGCTAACGACCGCGTCATTTTTATCTCCCCGGTCATTCAAAGCGCCGGTGACCGCGGCCAGCTGCGCGATCAGGTCGTCCCGGCGGCCTCCTTCAAAACTGCTTTCTTCGGCGCGGGTTTCTTCGCCGGCGCCGCCTTCTTCTCCGGTTTCGCCTGCGCTTTCGCCCGCTCTTCCACCATCTGCGGCGTCACTACTATTTTCGAGAAGTCCGTCTGCTTGAGTTTCGCAAAATCCCGGCGCAGTTTGTTCGCCGCTACCGTCGTGTCGTGCCGTGCTCTCACCGACACTATCAGGGCTTTCGCCGTGGACAGCATGCTGTTCCGCCGGATCTTCTTTTTCATCGACTTCAGCATGAGCTTCTTCGGGCTCTTCCTGCGCCGGCGGCGCTGTTTCTTCATTGTTATCTGTAGTGCCATTGTCTGTAACCTCGTTATCGTTGTCAGATTCGTCAATATCGTCAACTAACGCCGCGCCGGCCGCGAACATGTCCGCGCCGTCTTCGTCGTTGTCCGAAACATCTATCATCGGCTGCCAGTCAGAATCTTTGTCCCTGACCGGATTGTACGGCAGCGGCGGCAATTCGTTCAGTTCGTCCCCGCCCTTGAAGGAAAAATTCGGTATTTCTTCTTTAGTATACATCTAATAATGCCTCGCTAAGCGTTTCAACCTGCGGCGGTCAACCAAAAACCACCAAAGGAATTGTAGCACAAGACGGAACACAATGCAAATGGCAAATGGCAAATGGCAAGGGGCAAATGGCAAATAGGAAAACGGGCAATTGAAATATTGACAATAACCCGGGAAAAAGCTAAAATCGAGGCAGAAAAAGTGTACGGCGCATGCGGGCGCGAATGCGCCTGCTACGCCGGCACGAACAGGACCGAATATAAAGGCGGAAACAACATAATGAAAACGAAGAGAGTATTGACGCTGGTGATATGCGCCGCGATGGTGATGGGCATATTGACTCAGACGGTCACAAAAGTTGCCTCCTCATCCGCGGACAGCCTGCCCAGACTTACGGGCGAATCCAGCCGCACGGAAAAGCAGTTGTACAACGGCGTCACATTGACGTCCATCGGCACACCGTCGGGTTCGGCGTACGGATATCAGAACTTCAATATTGTCCGGTTCGATCTGGCACAGCGCGATCTTTATCTGGACACTTTCTACTATAACAACGACGCACGAAAGCTGGCGCTCGTCACCAGCGATATCACGCAGTACAACCAGACGCACCCCGGAAAGACCGCGATCGCGGCGGTCAACGGCGATATGTGGATGGTAGCTTACGCCCACGCCCGCATCGAAGGCAGCGGCACAAGTTACGGCGGGTACAGCGACGCGGTGGTCAAAAAAGAATTGACCGTATCCCGCTCGTACAACGTGGTGGACGGCGAGATATTCACCTCCGGCACCATCGAGCAGGAAACGCCCTACGCCGGTCCCTCCTGGTCCTTCGGCATCACCGATGATTACGTGCCGCTGCTGGGCGTGCCGGTGGTAGATATCAGAGCCACGGACACTGCCAATAATTCCCAGCTCAAGATCGACGGCATCAACCGCCTTCCCGCCAACAACGCCATCGTAATGTACACCGACCGGGTGATGAAGACGTACAAAGGCTTCGCGCTGGACGACGCGTACGAGATCCTGCTCGAATTCGACAGCGACTACACTCCCGCGCACGGCATGAATGTCACCGGCACGGTCAAAGCGATCTACAGCCCGGAAAACGGGCAGAATCCCGATTATATTAACGAAAAGCAGATGGTATTGACCGCCCGGGGCAATAAGATCGCCGCGCTTAAGCAGTTTGCTGTAGGCGACGCGATCAACATCACATTGTCCGTCAGCGACCTGCAGGGCCACACCGAAGAGTGGCAGCGTGTGCAGACGGCCATCGGCGGCAATATCGTATACGTCCAGAACGGCGTGCTCACCGGCAACGGTCTGGAAAGCGGCTACCCCACCACGCTCCTGGGCTACGACAATTCGGGCAAGATCATAATGCTTACGATGAACGGCCGCGGTCAGGGCGGCACCGGCGGCAGCGGTCCCCGGCTCGCGCAGCTGTGCACGGATCTGAACCTGTACAGCGCGTTCATTCTGGACGGCGGCGGCTCTATGACGATGGTGGTCAATGACGGCACGAAGTACACGCCGGTGAGCCACGCGGTCGACAGCAACGGCACTTCGTACCGCACCGTGAACAACGCGCTTGTGCTGGCCAACGGTCCGGAACGCGCGGCACAGGGGCATTTCGACATAGAACTGCCCATCGAAGTCACCGATCCGATCAACATCAGCTTCCCCTCCTCAGGCTACGTGAAAGCGCTGATCTCCGGTGAAAATCAGGCCACCTCGGGCTGGGAGGACGAGTGTCTGAAACTTACCGCCGCCAATATGAACACGGCGCCCGGAATGGCGGATCCGTACGCCAACCTCAGCTACCAGAATATCAAGAACAAAGCCAGCGCCAACACGTACAAATACATCACTTTGATCTACAAAATGCCCAAGACCAACGCGGGCGCCGCGTACTACACCGAACTGTTCTGTCAATGCGAAGGCCGCGCGCCGGAAGGCGGCCAATCTGTTGTCGGCGTTACTTATGCCACGGACCGCTACGAATATGTCACGCTGAACGCCGGCACGCTCAGCAAGTGGAAGGGCACGATCTCCAGCCTGCGCATCGACTTCTTTGCGGGCAACAGCCCTTCCCTGCGCGACGGCGACGTGATGTACGTGCACAACGTGATATTGTCCAAGACTGCCGAGGAGGCCAAATCGACCGCGCAGGTCATTGTGAGTGAACTCAACGGAGACCCGTTGCCCACGGCCACCGCCACACCGACACCCACACCGGAACCAACCGCTACGGCCACGCCCACACCCACGGCAACGCACACACCCAAGCCGACGGCCACATCTACGCCTAAGCCGACGGCCACACCTACGCCTAAGCCGACGGCCACACCTACGCCTAAACCGACCGCTACACCTACACCGAAACCTACGGCAACACCTACACCTAAGCCGACGGCGACACCTGCGCCGACCACTACAGCCACGCCTGTGCCTACTTCAACTCCGACAGCAACGCCGGAACCCGCGGTAACCGCCACCGCAACGGCTATACCCACACCGACCCCTGCTGCCACCGAGGATGCCACGGCCCCACCGACACCGGAGCCGACACAGGAGGCCACTTCAGTTCCTACACACGAACCCACTGCCGAACCGACCGCCGAGCCTACAGCGGAGCCTACCGCAGGGCCCTCGGCCGGGCCGATCGAAAAGGAGCGCGCATTGTCAACGGCCGGCCGGGTCGTGATCATTGCCGGCGCGGTCGCTCTCATTTCTATTTTAATTGTCATCCTGCTGAGCATAAAGCGGCGCGATTCCGCTGACGACAAATAACCGAACGGAGGAACAAGCATGAGAAAAGTTCTGATTTTTCAAGGCGGCTGGGACGGCCACGAACCGAAACTGGTATCGCAGCGCTTTGCGCGACTGCTGGAAGAGGAAGGCTATAATGTTGAGATATATGACACGCTGGACTGTCTGAAAGACTATGAAAAGCTGCTGGATTATCACCTTATCGTGGCGTGCTGGACCATGGGCACCATCCCCGGCGAGTATTCGCGGAACGTTGCGCGGGCCGTGGGCGCGGGCGTAGGGCTCGCAGGCTGCCACGGGGGCATGTGCGATTCGTTCCGGCAGGACACGGAGTGGCAGTTCATGACCGGCGGTCAATGGGTCAGCCACCCCGGCGGTGACGGCATCGAATACACGGTCAACATATGCCACGTCTCGTCCCCCATCGTTGACGGTCTCGAGGATTTCAAGGTTTGTTCGGAGCATTATTATCTGCATATTGACCCTGCCGTCGAAGTGCTGGCCACCACGCGCTTCCCGCTGGTGACCTACTACCACGCCTCCAACAAGCCCGTAGACATGCCCGTGGCCTGGACCAAATTCTGGGGCAACGGCCGCGTCTTCTACACCTCTCTCGGCCATCACGACGATGTATTCGCGAGATCGCCCAACGCGGAGATAATGATGAAGCGCGGCATGCTGTGGGCGGCGGAGGGGCGGCAAGTCGTAATTGACCGCGGTCTCACCACGGAGCGTTTCGAGAACAATGCGAAAATGTATTGACTGCACGCATCATAACCAAGGAGGATAATGAAATGGCAACTGTTAAGATCGGATTCGTCGGCTGCGGCGCCATCAGCGGCATATACCTGGAAAACATCACCAAACGTTTTAAAGAGATCGAAGTGATCGGCGTGTGCGACCTCATTCCCGAGCGCGCGCAGAATGCCGCAAAGCTGTACAACGTGCCGAAGATCTACAAGGATATGTACGAACTGTTCGCGGATCCGGAAGTGGATATCGTACTGAACATCACCCGGCCGATCGAGCACTTTCTGGTAACAATGTCGGCACTGAACGCCGGAAAACATGTTTACTCCGAAAAGCCGCTCGCCGCGTACGCGGATCTGGGGCAGGCACTTTTAAATGTAGCGAAAGCCAAAGGACTGATGCTGGGCGGCGCGCCGGATACATTTTTAGGCGCAGGTATCCAGACATGCCGTAAACTGATCGACGACGGCGTCATCGGCGATATCGTGGGCTGCGCGGGCTTCATGATCTGCCACGGTCACGAGACCTGGCATCCGGATCCGGAATTCTATTACAAACCCGGCGGCGGCCCTATGCTCGACATGGGACCATACTACCTGACTGCAATGGTCAATCTCTGCGGCAACGTTGAAGCCGTCTCCGCCATGACGCGGACCACGTTCCCGGAGCGCCAGATCACCTCTGCTCCCCACAACGGCGAGATCATAAAAGTCGATGTTCCCACATTATACGCAGGCAATATGCGCTTTGTTAACGGCGCCGTCGGCACGCTGTACACCACCTTCGACGTGTACTACCCCGGTCAGGCGCGGCTCGAAGTATACGGCACCAAAGGCACTTTATATGTCCCGGATCCGAACTTCTTCGGCGGCCCCGTCAAGCTCTTCACTCCGGAAAACGGCCTGCAGGAGATCCCGCTCGCCTTCGATTATTCGGATAACTGCCGCGGTCTCGGGCTGGCGGATATGGCTAAAGCGCTTGAGACCGGCCGGCCGTTCCGGGCCAACTGCGCCCAGACGTATCATGTGCTGGAGATCATGGATGGTTTTCTCCGCAGCAGCATGTCCCACTGTGAGATCCCGATAAAATCCCGCTTCGAACGCCAGCCGCTGATGGATCCGTCAATGGAGCACGGGGTGCTGGACGCGGCGTATTGATGAATTGTTGTTGACAGCCGCCGGCAACGGTGGTAAAATCCTCACCCGTAAAGGCGTTGAAGGAGAAAGTAGCCTTTGTTGTCCACGTACAGAGAGGAAGCGGCCGGTGCGAGCTTCCGGGACACATTGACGAAGACCGCTCCGGAGCCGCGGCGCAGAAATGACCGCTCGAAAAGGCGGCAGAGTAAGCGCCGACGCTTTCCTGCGTGAGTGGAGCGACTGATCGAGTTAAAGTTCAAGGTGGAACCGTGTGAGATATCGCACCCTTGACGGCATGGACAACAGTCCGCCCGTCCGGGGTGTTTTTATTTCGGACCGCGCGAGCTGGATCGAACCGGTTCAAGACCCGGAAGAAAAGGAAGAGGTATAAAACATGAAAGTAATTTACAACGACGGCCGCGTTGCCGAACTGAATGACGCGGAAGAAGAACTGCACGTGCTCCGGCACACCGCGGCGCACATCATGGCGCAGGCGATCAAACGGCTCTACCCCGCCGCGGACTTTGCGTACGGCCCGGCCAATGAAAGAGGGTTTTATTACGACGTTGACTTCGGCGACGCCAAGATCTCCGACGAAGACCTGCCACGCATCGAAGACGAGATGCGCAAGATCATCAAAGAGAATCTGCCCATAAAGCCGTTCGTGCTGCCGCGGGCGGAGGCCATTGCCCTCATGCAGGAGCGCGGCGAAAAATACAAAGTCGAGCATATCGGCGACCTGGCGGAAGACGCGGTTATCAGCTTCTATCAGCAGGGCGAATACATCGACATGTGCGTCGGTCCGCATCTCACCTACACCAAAGGCCTGAAGGCGTTCAAACTGCTCGGTCTGTCCGGCGCGTACTGGAAGAACGACAGCAGCAACAAGATGCTCACCCGCATCAAAGGCACCGCGTTCAAATCGCAGCCGGAACTGGAAGATTTCCTCCGCGAGCTGCGTGAAGCCGAGCAGCGCGACCACCGCCGCATCGGCCGCGAGATGAGCCTGTTCATGAGCGACGACCTGGTGGGCAAAGGCCTGCCGATGTTCCTGCCAAAAGGCTACATCGTATGGCAGGAGCTGGAAAACTACATCAAAGAGAAAGAGCGCGCGCTGGGGTATCAGCACGTGTTGACGCCGTGCGTAGGCACCGTGGCCCTTTACCAGACCAGCGGCCACTGGGATCACTACAAGGCCAACATGTTCCCCGCCATGGAAGTAGAAGGCGAAAGCTTCGTGCTGCGTCCGATGAACTGCCCGCACCACATGATGATATACGCGCACAGAGCGCATTCGTACCGGGATCTGCCGATCCGGATCGGCGAGATCGCCCACGACTTCCGCTTCGAATCCAGCGGCACACTGAAGGGCATCGAGCGCGGCCGGCATTTCTGCCAGAACGACGCCCACCTGTTCGTGACGCCGGATCAGATCAAGGACGAAGTGAAGAAAGTCGTTGACCTCATTTTCGACGTGTACAAAGATTTCGGCATCACGAATTACCGGTGCGTATTGTCCCTGCGCGATCCCGAGGACAAGATCAAATATCACCAGGATGACGAGATGTGGAACAAGGCGGAGACCGCGCTGCGCGAAGTGCTGGTGAGCCTGGGCATCGAGTTTACCGAAGAGATAGGCGAGGCCGCGTTCTACGGTCCCAAACTGGACGTCAACGTCAAACCCGCCGTGGGCGCGGAGATCACGCTGTCCACGTGCCAGCTCGACTTCTGTCTCCCCGCCAAGTTCGACCTGAAGTACACCGACAAAGACGGCGAGCGCAAGACGCCGGTGGTACTGCACCGGGCGATCCTCGGTTCGCTGGACCGTTTCATGGCGTACATCATCGAAGAGACTAAGGGCAAATTCCCGGTCTGGCTCGCGCCCACGCAGGTCAAAGTGCTGCGCGTTTCCGAGCGTTTCGCCGAATACAGTGAAAAAGTGTACGAGGCGCTGGAAGCGGCCGGTATCCGGGCCGAACTGGACGACCGCAACGAAAAGATCGGATATATGATCCGGGAGGCGCAGGTCGTTGACCGCGTGCCGTACATGATCATTATCGGTCAGAAGGAAGTGGACGAAAACAACATCTCGATCCGCCGGCGCGACAACACCGAAACGATCACGATGACCGTGGACGAATTCATTGAAAAAGTGCTGAACGAGATCCGGACCCGCGCATAACGCGCCCGCCCGGCCGGCGCACCGTCATTCGGTTTTCTCGTTATAAAACGCGTACAATTCCTCCGTCGCCAGAGCCATTTTGGTGACGGAGAAATTTTTGCCTTCCGGATACACGTACAGCGTGTCCTCCAGCGTATTGAGGTCAACACAGTCGCCGTACTTGCCCAGATACTCGTACTCGATATGCACCGAATACTGCGTGGCCGCGGCGAGCTTCATCTCATAGTCTTCACCTTCATAGCTGCCTTTTACTGTAAAACCGGACATGTCGTGCGTGAGCACCGCCTTGCCCAGATCGATGTAGCGCTCCGGATTGGGCAGCGCGGAAACGTGCGCTTCGTACGTGGCGCCGTAAGTGCCCGTGCGGACTTCGCGGCGGACATTGGCCCGTTCCCACTCGTACCAGTCGGGTATATGCGCAAACTCCGTTTCCCCTTCCGCGGCTTTCAGGGCGCCGTATTCATCCATTGACCACGACTTGCCGCAGGCCTCGCATTTGAGCGTTGTTCCCGCCGAACTCATGCGGTACTCCGCGCCGCAGTTGGGACATTGATACAGTACTTTATGCAAACCCTTCGCCCTCTTGGGATACGTGATGGCAATTCGCTTCTCCGCCTGCCACGCGTAGTCGTCGTATACGAACTCCGCCTCGATGCGGCGCTGGATCTCCTCCACAGGCAGCGCGTCCAGTTCTTCCGGTTTCAGCAGGCAGGTCATCGTGGCTTCGGTGCCCTTCACTTTGTGGTCAGGCAGGTTGAAGAACGGCGAATTCACGTGATGGCCGTGGCAGATCAGGGTGACAACGGGCACGCGCAGCAGTTTGGCCAGCTTGCCCACCGATTCGGGCAATACCGCGGTAGTGCCGCACAGCGAATACCGCGCCTCCGGATACACGGCGGCAATATCCCCCCGCTCGGTAACCAGCTTCAACTGCCGCACCAGCGTCGTATCTCTCGTGAATTTGCGCTTGCAGATACAGCCGATAAACCGCAGCAGCCCTTCGCGTTTCAGGAAGCCGTCTATCGCCACCACGAAGTTCACCCGGTGGCCCCGCGTAGCTTTCAGCGCCACGGAAAAATCCATGAACGCATTGTGGTTGCACAGCAGCAGATACGGCGGTTTGACGCCCTTCATCCCGACTTTCGTCAATTTGTTTTTATGGCTGATAAGCGTGGGCAGCGTCAGCAGCCGCATTAACAGGCCCAGGTGCATGCGCTGCGCGGGCTTTTTCATGTCGAAGCGTTTAATGTTGTCCAGCAAGGTGTTCTTCCCCTTTTCGATTTGAATTATAAGTTTGATTCAGGCTCCGGCAGTTGTGTTGCCGGTAATTGCGGCGAACACTTTTCGTATTGCCGCGCGGAATTCGGTGAGTGTGAGGTCCTGTACGTTGTCCACCAGCGCCACATGCATCTCTCTGGCCCGCTCGCGCACGGGCTCAGGCGTCTCCTTGGAGGAAACGATCATTGCCACCGCGTATTTTCCGCCGAAATGATCCGTCATGGTGCGGATCTCGTACAGGAACTCCTTGGTCACCGCCGTGTTTTTGCAGCTGATGAACACCGGTATGATGCCGTACATCAGCGTCACATCCAGCTCGTTGACCGGATCCGCGGGCTTGCCGGTGACGACGCCGTCGTAATCCAGCAACACTTCCGTATGGCATTCGCGGAACAGTCCCGTATCGGCGGCAGCCAGTGCCGTATACATCTCCAGCACCGTGCCCGCCATCAAATACAGCTCACGGGTGTGCGCCTTGGCGGACAATACATATCTAAGCTCACTGCCCTCGATCCGGTAGCGCTCCACAAACCCGCGCTTTGAGAGGCGCTGCATTACGCGTTCGGAGATCACGGCGTCGTCGCTCTTCGAAAACCGCCGGCTGATTTCGCCGTTTTCGTCCGGCAGCGTACCTTCGACATAGGAGATCGAACAGAACCGGTTCCATTCCGTCGGCATATCCCGCAGCGCGTGCCAGAGCAGGATGATCTCCTTGCGCAATGCTTCCGGCGAGGTGCCCGATTCGGCGCTGCCCTCTTCCAGCATTTTGCCGCCGTTCAGCGTGATGATATCTTCGAATGTAAATGGCGCCGGTTTGTCGCCCGCATCGGGGAACCGGCCGAAATGGAGATCTTCGCGGCGGGTTGGAATACTGCAGCTGTGCACCGAGAATGACAACGGCTCACCGGCGGCGTTTGCGTCTGTTGCGGAGCGTTCTTTAATAAGCATTCCCGCGGCGGCAATAAACAGTTCGTCTCCGCCGGTAAGATCAATGCAGTAATGCGCATCCCAGCGCAGCAGCGCGCACAAAGTGCTGTGCGCTGCGTCAACACTGCGCTCCTTCACTTCCCAAAAATCCGTTTCGATGCCCCGCCGGCGCCGGATCACCGATTGCATCAGGCTGCGCCGCCGGCTGTCCGGACCGCTCTCGCTGAAGCACATGAAGACTACCCGGTCGTACTCCCGGAGCGAGAGCGAGATCAGGTTTTCGGACATATCCTCATCGTACAGTTCAACAAGTACTTTTTTCATATTGTCCCCTGCGTTCAGATATACCTGCGCTGCCGGAACAGTTTCTCCAGCGCGCGGTATATTGCCGCCGCAATGTACGCCTGCAGCGTGCAGACGATGATCTCCTCCGCCAGCCGCGGCAGCCAGTATATCAGGAACGGCGCTTTGATGCCGTACAGTTCGATCAGGATCTTGGAGTTCACCGTGGTGACAATGAGCCCCGAGATCAGCATGCACATCAATATGCGCACGAAAATATCGTCCGAAGCCGCTGTTTTTCCTTTCTTTTTCCGGCAGAGATCCAGCAGCGCGTCAATTCCGATACCGGCCAGTCCCAGCAGCCCTACCAGCGCGGTCCCGAAGACGGACAAATTTGCGTAGGTTGCGAAGTTCTTCTGATACGATTTTGCGCCTTTCGTAGATGTCAGCATGCCCACGAACCGCGTAGGCGCCCCGACCTCTCTGGCATCGAGCTTTGCCACCATCTCGTCCTTCACCGGAATGTCTTCGGTGTGCGCGATCATACCGTGGATGATACCGTCCCGGTTCAGCGAGATCACCACCGAACTGCCGAACGCCAGAAACGCGCACATTATCACGGCAAGGGCAATTTTCACGCCTTTCCCGAACTTTTTACCCGTCTTTTTGAGCAGCAGCCAAAGCAATCCTTTCAGGAATCCGCCTATGAACGCCATCAGCGTGAACAGAAAATTATAGTCGCCCGAAGGCTTCATAAAGAAGCCCAGAAGGTCCGTGAGCGCCGAAGTGATGCCGCCGTACAGCGGTCCGAACAGTATTGCCGGGAACACCGTAAATATTCCCGCAAAGCCGAAGCGCAGCCCGTTGGAGCCCATCAGCGGCAGCGTGATGGAAAAGTATTTAAGCGCCAGCGCGAACGCCAGCATCATGGCGGTGATCACCATTTTTTCGGTACGCTTTCCCACGTCGTCGCGCCGTTCTTTGCTTTGAGCATCGGGATTCTTTCTGAGCAGCCGGAGCTGCATCAGCAGATTGATAAAGACGCACAGCAGCAGTGCGTCGAAGATAAACACAGACAGGATAAGCAGGTTCACGAAACATCTCTCCGAAAGTGTATTTCGTCAAGAGAGCGTCTGCGGCGCCGGCCGGGACAACGGCCGATCGCAGGTATGCAGCGGATGAGGCGGGGCAACGGAGATCAACTCCGCCCGGGGACTCTACTCCCATTCCCCCGGACCCAAAGAGCAGTCCCGCCTGCTCTGGTAACACGTTAATGATACATCAGCCCGGAGTATTTGTCAACGAATTGAATGGCTCTGATCATGATTTCGCAGAAATTCTGGCCGCGCGGCCGACAGCGCTCGCCCTGCTTTACCTGGCCGCTCGTTTTTTCGTTGTGACCACCTCATTTTCATTTTTTTGGCCATATTTGGTATAAACAGACTTAACTCGCGTAGTTTAATACCAGTTTTCCCTTGCTCTCGCTCATTTTTAAAAACGCGAATTTCAAAAAATGGTATAAAAAATATTGACTTAGATAAAATCAATCCTATCTTTCGGAACGCTCGTGGTATATAAAAATGAATCTAAACCCATTTAATACTAATCGCTCAGGATTCGATAGAGCCGGCAATCGCGAGAAGGCGCCCAATCTGGTATAAAATGATTATAAAAATATAGTTTTATCCGAAGGAGCAATAAAACAAGGTATGCAAATTGTCCGCGAAGGCGCCCGGCAAGGTATAAAAGAACAAGAAACGAAGATTTTTGTCCTAACCCGCCTGTTAAACGACCGGGCACCGTCGGTCGCGCGGCTTGACTAGACCACGAAATCGGGAGCAGAGCCCAGAAAAGATATAATCTTGCCCGCGCGCGCGTATTGTGCTATAATAAAAATTGGAGGTTTGGGTGCGCCGGGCGCCCGGACCAAACGCGGCTGGAGATGAAGACATGCTGACCAAAAGAGTATTTGATTATACCAAAGACGGCAAGACCGTAAACTGTTTCCGCATCACCAACAAGGGCGGCGCGTACGTTGACGTCCTCGACTACGGCGGGATCATACGGTCGCTGTGCGTGCCGGACCGGAACGGGAATCTGGTGGATGTTGTCATCGGCTTTGACCGCCTCTCCCCGTACCTCAAAAACCGCGACGCGTATTTCGGCGCGTTCGTGGGCCGGTTCGCCAACCGGATACAGGGCGGCTGCTTCACGCTGGACGGCATCAGTTATTCTCTCGAACACAACGACGGCGACAACCATCTTCACGGCGGCACCGGCAGCCTGAGCGAACGGCTGGCGATCGTCACCGAAGAAACGGACAATTCCGTCACGCTCACCTGGGACTCCCCCGACCTGGATCAGGGCTACCCCGGCCATCTCACCGTCAATGTCGAATATGTGTTTGACGACAAAAACGCGCTCTCTATAAACTATACCGCGGTCTCGGACAAAGACACTCCCTTCAGCCCCACGAACCACTCATACTTCAATATGAACGGTCCGTCCCGCAGCTACATAGGGGACAACGAAATAAAGGTCTACGCGGATAAATACCTGCCCGTTGACGCCGCGTGCATCCCGACCGGCGAGCCCGCCACCGTTAAAGGCGCGCTGGACTTGCGCCGCTGGACCAAACTGGCCAACGCGCTGAAAAAAGAAGAGACCGACGCCAACCTGATCGCGGGCAGCGGCATTGACCACAATTTCCTGGTGAAAGGCTACGACGGCGAGACCCTCAACCGCGCGTGCGAATTGTACGGCCCCGAGACCGGCATCCGCCTCAGCGTGCTGACCGACCTGCCCGGTCTGCAGGTGTACTCGGGCAATTACATCAAAGACGGTCTAAAAGGCAAACTCGGCCAGATCTACAACCGCCGCTGCGCGGTATGCCTGGAGACGCAGTACTACCCCGATTCGCCGAATCACGACAATTGGCCGTCACCGATCCTGAAAGCGGGCAAGCAGGCCGAATACACCACCGTATTTGCCTTCGACGTTCCGCTGAAGGCCGTGGTACTGGACGGATATACTACCAACCCGGGCGACATCTCCTGGGAGCCGCTGTACAAAGTCTGCCGTATGGATATTTACGACCGCACCGCTCCGAAGGACGTGCTGCGGCGCTGCGCCGGTGCGGAGGCGGTGTTTACGAATAAAACGGTATTGACCGCGGAAATGATAGAGCAGCTCGATTCGCTCAGGTATGTGGGGCTGCTGTCCACCGGCGCCAACGTCGTTGACCTCGACGCGCTCCGGAGCGCGGGCGTTGCCCTCGCCAACGTGCCGGGTTACAGCACGGAAGACGTGGCGCAGCTTACGTTCGCGCTGATACTGGAACTGTGCGAAAAAGTCGGCCTGCATTCCGACGCGGTGCACAACGGCGAATGGACCGACTGCGATGACTTCTGCTTTACCAAAGCGCCGATCAGCGAACTGGCGGGCCGCACACTGGGCATCGTGGGCTACGGCGCCATCGGCAGCCGCGTGTGCGAGATCGCGCAGGCGTTCCGTATGAAAGTTCTGGTCAATTCCCGCTCTGAAAAACGGCTCCCCGAGGGCGTGCGCGCCGTGGACAAAAAAGAGCTTCTGAAGAAATCCGACATCGTCACGCTGCACGCACCGCTTACGGAAGAGACACGTAGTTTTATTGACGACGACGCGCTGGCGCTGATGAAGCCGGGGGCAATACTGATCAATACTGCGCGAGGCCCGCTGCTGGATGAAGCGGCAGTTGCCCGCGCACTGAACAGCGGCCGGCTGGGAGGCTGCGGCGTGGATGTGTTGTCCACGGAACCGCCCGCGGAAGACAACCCCATGCTCACCGCCAAAAACTGCGTGATCACGCCCCACATCGCGTGGGCGGCGCAGGCGGCGCGCATCCGGCTGATCGAAGCAGTGGCCAAAAACGCGGCGGCATTCAAAGCCGGACGCCGGCTGAACCGGCTGGACTGACGGTCCCGCTGACCGAAACCGAATGAAGACAGACAGAAGACAATAATAAAAGGACATTAACGAAATGGCAAAGATCCTGTTTACGGGCGGCGGCACCGCCGGCCACGTGACCCCGAATGTAGCGCTGATAAACCGGCTGCACGCTGAGCTGCCGGACGCTGAAATACACTATGTCGGCTCCATAAGCGGCATTGAAAAAGACATTATCGCGCGTCTTCCCTTCGTGGAGTATCACAGCATCCATTCCGGCAAACTGCGCCGGTACTTCTCATGGGAGAACGTTAAAGATTTCTTCCGCGTGCTGAAAGGTATGGGCGACGCGCGAAAGCTGGTAAAAAAGCTGAAACCGGACGTGCTGTTCTCCAAAGGTGGCTACGTTTCCGTGCCCGTAGTGCGGGCGTGCGGCAAGCGCAAGATCCCGGTGCTCAGCCATGAATCCGACATCACGCCGGGACTGGCCAACAAAATGTCCGCGCGCTACGCCACACACGTCTGCACCACCTTCCCCGACACGGTGGACAAGATCCCGAAAAACAAAGGCATCCACACCGGCACGCCGATCCGCAAAGAGTTGTTCGCCGGCAACGCGGACAAAGCGCGCGCGGAGCTGGGATTCGATGACAAACCCGTCGTTCTCGTAATGGGCGGCAGCATCGGCGCCGCTTCGATAAACACCGCCGTCCGGGACAATCTGGAAGCGCTCACCGCGCGGTTCAATATTATCCACTTGTGCGGCAAGGGCAAGCTGTCCGAGGAGCCGGCGCACGTTGCCAACACTTCCTACCGCCAGTTTGAATTCGTGTCGGAGCCCCTGCCGGATTACCTGGCGCTCGCGGAGCTGATAATCTCCCGCGCCGGCGCCAACGCCATCCACGAATTTCTGGCTCTCAAAAAGCCTATGCTGCTGATCCCGCTGCCGCTCTCCGCCAGCCGCGGCGACCAGATACTGAACGCGGAGTCCTTCCAAAAACGCGGTTTCGCGCGCGTGCTGGAAGAAGAAAATATCACAGCGGAAAGTTTTGTTGCCGCCGTAAACGGGCTTTACGACGCCCGGGGCGAATATATTGACGCCATGGACCACGCAGACAGCATCGACGGCACTGAAAAGATCTGCGAAATGATAAAAAGCTATCTGAATCGTTTTTGAAAGGAATGATCGAATTATGGCAGAAAACACACCCTCTGGGAGAAAGCGCAATGTTTCCGGCGAAGGTTCCGGCGTTTACAAACGCGGTTCCGGCTTAGGCACCGGTCCCGTCGGCAATTCGAGCGGCGATAACGGCAGACGCAGAAGCGGATCCGGCAGCAGTTCCGGAGGCAGTTCCGGCGGCGGATACAACGGCGACGACGGCGAACGCGGGATACTCAGTTCGCTGGGCAGCAAACTCGGCGGCAAAGGAATTATCCTGATCATCATCGCAGTCGTAGTGCTGCTTATCGGCGGCGGCGGTCTTTTAGGCAAAGTATCTAATCTGTTCGGCGGCTGTTCAGGCGGCGGTTCAAGCCTGATCAGTTCCCTTCTGCCCTCAAACAGCGATACATCGTTCGTCCAGACACTCACGAATACCAATACTTCCACCGGCTGGAAAGCAGATGAAAATACGGGCAAACTTGACCAGACCGTTGCCAGCGGCGCGCGGGAAAAACGCACGCAGATACTGGGAAACGGCCAGGATAAAGTGACTGTCATGGTATACCTGTGCGGCACCGACCTGGAATCCAAGAACGGTATGGCCTCCTCCGACCTGGCCGAGATGGCGAAAGCCACGCTCTCCGACAAGATCGAAGTGATCGTGCTCACCGGCGGCTGCACCGGCTGGAAGACCAAGAATATCAGTAACAGCACCAACCAGATCTGGCGCGTCACCGGCGGCGGCATTCAGTGCCTGGAGAGCAACTTCGGCAACGAAGCCATGACCAAACCGGCCACGCTCACCAAGTTCATCAAATGGTGCGTCGGCAAATATCCTGCTAACCGCAACATGCTCATTTTCTGGGACCACGGCGGCGGTTCCATCTCCGGTTACGGCTATGACCAGCGCTTCACTTCCGCGGGCGGCATGACGCTGGCGGGTATCAACACCGCGCTCAAGGACGCGGGCGTCACCTTCGATATGATAGGCTTCGACACCTGCCTGATGGCAACCGCGGAAAATGCGCTGATGCTGTCGAAATACGCGGACTATCTGGTTGCCTCCGAAGAGACCGAACCCGGCTGCGGCTGGTACTACACCAACTTCCTCACGAAGCTCGCGGCCAATACATCGATGCCTACTGCGGAACTGGGCAAGACTATCATTGACGACTACACCGAATTCTGCGCGAGCCGCTACCAGAACGTGAAGACTACATTGTCGCTGGTCGACCTTGCGGAACTGGAAGCCACGCTCCCCGCGGCGCTCAATGCTTTCGCCAACTCCACCACAGCCATGATCAAATCCGACGACTTCAGCGAAGTCTCTCAGGCCCGCGGCAGCACGCGCGAGTACTCCTCCAGCAAGATCGACCAGGTCGATCTGGTCAACCTCGCGGACAACATCGGCACTGACGAAGCCAAAGCCCTTTCCAAAGTCGTTAAGAGCGCAGTCAAATACAACCGCACCTCCTCCGTGATGACCAACTCGTACGGATTGTCCATCTACTTCCCGTACAGCAAGCTGAGCTATGTCGACAGCGCGGTCTCCACATACAAGAGCATCGGCATGAGCGATGATTACTCGCGCTGCATCAAGCAGTACGCCAGCATGGGCACCGCGGGCCAGGTGGCTTCGGGCGGCAGTTCCTCCCCGGTCTCCTCGCTGCTGGGCAACCTAACCGGCTCTATCGGCGGCGGCAGTTCGGATATGATCTCCTCCCTGCTGGGCAGCTTCCTGGGCGGCGGCAAGTCGATGACGCCCGACGGCAAGGCTATCACCATCGACGGTCTGGACAGCAGCAATATTGACTACATGTCCGATCTGGACGTCAACGCCGCGTCCGTGTTCCTGGCGAAGAACCTGCTTGACGCGACCAAACTTGTGTGGCTGCAGTACAAAGACACTTACGCGCTCGGCCTCACGGATGACCAGTGGAAACTGGTCAGCGAGCTCGATCTCAATGTATTTATTGACGATGGCGAGGGCTACATCGATCTGGGTCTGGACAACGTCTTCGAGTTCACCGACGAGGGCTACCTCCGGGGCGAGTACGACAACTGCTGGCTGGCGATCAACGGCCAGGTCGTTCCCTACTACCGCATGCGCACGGACAACGGCATCACCACCGGCCGCGTGCCGATCCTGCTGAACGGCGAGCGCGCCGAGTTCCTGCTGGTGTTCGACAAGGACGGCAAGGGCAAAGTTGACGGCGTCCGATACATCTATACCGATTCCGAGACCGGCACGGTTGCTAAAGATGTGGATATGGCGGGCGGCGACGAAGACGGCAACCTTATCGCACTGAAAACCGGCGATCGCATCGACTATGTGTGCGACTACTACAATTATGACTTAACATACAGCGACAGCTACAAGTTCGGCGATCAGCTGATCTACGACGGCAAACTGGAAGTTACCGACGTTACGCTGCCTAAAGGCACGAAAGTGCTGGCCACATACCGCTTTGTTGACATTTACGGGCAGGAGTACTGGTCAGAGCCCATGAAATAACAAAGTGCCTTAAAAAGGCGTTCAGACGCGTTTTTTCGAATATGACATTTTAACAGTTTCAGGCGGCCGGACGATACCGGTCGCCTGTTTTAATTCTGAATGGCATAAAAAAGACCGCCCTTTCGAGCGGTCGATCAAAACGAGGTGATTAATGGGATTCGAACCCATGACCCCCAGGGCCACAACCTGGTACTCTAACCAGCTGAGCTACAACCACCATGTGCCGCCTTGCGGACAGCAATGGGAATTTTACACATATTATTGCCGAATGTCAAGGGGAAATTTGACCTCAGGGGGCGTTTCGTGTATAATTGCCGCACAAAATATTCATGAATCGAGGATCATGCACATGACAGCCAAAAACAATAAAACGACCGGTAAGCCCGTTCCCGGCAAAGGCGGCGACCGCTACGTGCCGTATGAAAAGCGCACGGGCAACGAATCTATAGTCTACTTTACCCGCGATCTGTCTGCCGAAGGTCTTGCGCGCATTTACCGCAGGGTCGCCGGCAACATCCGGGGCCGCGTTGCCGTCAAACTCCATACCGGAGAGAAAAACGGTCCGAATATAATCCCGCGCGAGTGGGTAAAACTGCTGCTGGAGACCGAGCTCAAGGGTGCCCGCGTCGTCGAGACCAACTCCTACTACGAAGGCGACCGCTACACCACCGCGCAGCACCGCGAAACGCTCAAAGTGAACGGCTGGAGCGCGTTCACTGACGTCGACATCATGGATGAAGAAGGCACCGCGGATCTTCCCGTGCTGGGCGGCAAATGGTTCGACCACATGACCGTCGGCAGCCACATGCTCAATTACGACTCGCTGGTGGCGCTCACCCACTTCAAAGGCCACATGATGGGCGGCTTCGGCGGCTCCAACAAAAACCTCGGCATAGGCTGCGCGGACGGCCGCATCGGCAAAGCTATGATCCACACCACGCCCGGTCAGGACGATATGTGGGATATAAATACGGAAGAACTGATGGAGCGGATGACCGAGTCGACTAAGGCCACCGTTGACCATTTCGGCAAGCAGATCACTTTCGTCAATGTTATGCGCAACATGTCCGTTTCCTGCGACTGCGAGGGCTGTGCAGCGATGCCGGTGGTCACGCCCAACGTAGGCATCGTGGCGTCCACCGATATACTGGCGGCGGATCAGGTGTGCGTCGATCTCATCTATGCCATGTCCGAGGGCGACCGCAAAGCCATGCGCGAGCGGATCGAAACGCGCCACGGGCTGCGGCAGCTGAGCTACATGAAGGAACTGATGATGGGCAACGACAGATACATGCTGATCGATATCGACAACGCCGACCGCCGTATCTCCCCAGCCGATGCCGTGGAGGGTGTCGTGCCGTTCGTGTATTGACCGTTTTGCCCCGTTTCAAGGAGACCGCGTCAATGTTGTCCATCCGCCCCGCCGAACCCGCCGACCTGCCCCGCATTATGGAGATCTACTCCGGCGCTCGCGTTTTTATGGCGGCGCACGGCAATCCCGACCAGTGGGGCGCGGACAACTGGCCCCCTGAATCTCTCATCCTGGATGATATAACGCGCGGGAAGAGCTTCGTCTGCGTATCAGACGGCAGCGCCTCCCCGCGCGTTTGCGTTGCCGGCGGCAATATCGTCGGCGTTTTCTTTTTTGATTTCGGCCCGGAGCCCGAGCCCGATTACCGCGGCCTTACCGGTGGCAGCTGGCTGAGCGAAACGTCCTACGGCGTCGTCCACCGTATTGCCTCGGATCATTCCGAAAAGGGCATCGGCACATTCTGCCTCCGCTGGGCGATCTCCCGCGCTTCCGGCCACCTGCGCATCGATACGCATCCGGCCAATTCCGTGATGCGGGCTTTGCTTTCGAAGCTCGGTCTTTCCGAACGCGGCAACGTCATGATCGGCGGCACGAAGGCGCGGATAGCGTATGAGATCGCGGATCCGGCATAAGCCGACTTATTCTGCAGCCAGTCTTCTGCCCACTTCCTCCAGAACCTTGACGGACGGGCCGGGAATGCGCCCCAGGGCGTCGGGGCCGACGTTCAGCAGGTAGTTGATGTTTTTGCCGTTCAGGCGCGCCTTGAGCGCGAGGACTTCGTCGGCGGTCTTCCAGTTGTTGTCGAAGGACTTGTAGCCCCAGGTGTCGTTCAGCGTGCAGGGAGACTCCTGCAGGCGCGCGCCGGCATCTGAGTTCGGGATCTCGTTGTCCCCCGCCGAATCGTAGTCGCCGCGGCCGTTGCCGATGCGCGAATTGACCAGACAGTCGGGCTGGTAGGATTTGACCAGATCGTATAGCGCGTCTGTCTGTTCGGCGGAAAGCGTGACCGGTACGTCGAACCAGATCAGGCACAGGTCGCCGTATCCGGTGAGGATTTCTTTCACCTGCGGCACGATCTTCTCGCGGAAGCAGATGGAATAATCTTTGTGCGCGTCGTCCGGAAAATCCCAGTTATTGGTGAGGTACGCCTGATCACCGCACCAGACTTTGCCCAGCGTGTAGCCGCCGCCGTGAGGATGCGCCCAATCCAGATCCTGCGAGTAGTACAGGCCCAGCTTCAGCCCGTGTTTGCGGCACGCCGCGGCCAGTTCCGCCACCGGATCGCGTTTAAAGGGCGTGGCGTCGTATATGTTGTAGGCGTCAACGTGCGAATGATACATCGCGAACCCGTCGTGGTGCTTCGACGTGAAGACGATGTATTTCATTCCGGCGCGCTTGGCCAGCAATACCCACTCTTCTGCGTCAAAATAAACCGGGTTGAACGCGGCGGTCAATTTCCGGTACTCCTCCCCCGGTATGCGGAAATATTGCTGCGCCCACTCGCCGATCAGCTGCATGCGCTCGCCCTTCCACTCGCCGCCGAGCAGCGAATACAGGCCCCAGTGCACCATCATCCCGAATTTTGCGTCGCGAAACCATTGCTTGTTGTCCATGCCGATACCTCCGTAAAACGAGTTGTTTCCGCGGATATTATATATTAAGCTGAGCGGTGAGCGCAATAAGATAAAAAAAGAAGCTGTTCAACGCCCTTCGATTCCGGGCCTTAAACAGCTTCTTTCTTATTGCAAAGCATAAGTGAAATCAGTTTTTACCTATTTTCAACATATCGATTGCACAGCACACACCGGACCGGTCAGACAAGCAACCGTCTGACGGCCGGTCTCCGTTGCTGAAGCGGGATTATTATCGGATCACTCGCTCTTCTCTTCGGAAGTTTCGGTGGCTTCGGTGTTGTCCACAGACAGATCGATAGAACCGAACTTGGAAGCGAGGATGTCGCCGATAGAGGTGCCCATGGACGTAGGAGCGTCGCCGTGGATCTCTTCTTCATCGTTCCTTCTCGGCTTCTTCTCGCCCTTGGGGCCTTTGTCCTTGCGTCTGCGTTCGCGCTTTTCGTGAACGATCGGATTGCCGTTCTCGTCAAGCTCCTCAGGCTTCGGCTCGGGGTCGTACGCCTGAACTTCGCGGATGCTCAGATTGATCTTCTTTTCCGGAATATTGGTCTCGATGATCTTGGCCATGACTTTCTGGCCGATCTTGAGGCAGTCTTCCGCTTTGGTGATGCGCTGGTTGGAGATCTGGGAAATGTGCACCAGACCGTCCACGCCGGTGGCAATGTTCACGAACACGCCGAAGCTCACGAAACGGACAACGGTGACTTCCAGAATATCGCCGACCTGATACAGATCCTCGGCGTCTGCCCACGGATCGTCTTCAGGCTTTCTGTAGCCCAGCGAAATGCGCTTCTTCTCGGGATCGCATTCCAGCACTCTGACTTCGACTTCCTGACCCACGCTGACAACTTCAGACGGATGATGGATCTTCTCCCAGGAGAGTTCGGTCAGATGGATGAGGCCGTCGTAACCGCCGAGGTCAACAAACGCGCCGAACGGAGTAAGGCTCTTGACCTTGCCCGTGCACACTTTGCCGACGTACATATCGGTCCAGAACGTGGCATCCAGCTTCGCTCTCTCGGCAACAAGCAGCTCTTTGCGGGAGCCCAGGATCTTGTTGCGGCCTTTGGGGCCTTTTTCGAAGGTGATGATGACAACTTCCATCTCCTTGCCCACGAACTGATTGATATCGCTCACATAGCGCTCAGCCAGCTGGGAAGCGGGAATGAAGATGCGGATGGAGCCCAGGAAAGCCACGACGCCGCCCTTGACCGCCTCGGTGACCTTTACGGTGACCGGCGTCTTCTCGGTGAAGGATTTCTCCAGCAGTTCCATGTTCTTCTTGTTGTCCAGGCGTCTCTTGGAAAGGATGACTTCGCAATCCTTGTCGTTGACCTTAACGACCTGCGCCTTCACCTCGTCGCCGATCTTGAGCTCGGGTACGTCGTGTCCGGGTACCGCGGCGAACTCATCGATAGCGATGAAGCCTTCGTACTTGAAGCCAAAGTCGACATAAACGCCTTTGTCATCAATTTTGTTGATAGTTCCGGTGACCACGTCGCCGTTTCTGACGGCGCTGAGAGAGTCTTCCAGCATAGAAGCAAAGTTCTCCTGGTCGGCTTCTTCCACGGTCTCCGCGACCTTATCCGCCTCAGCTTTAACGGTTTCGACAGCTTCCGCTGCTTCCGTCTTGATCTCTTCGGTCACGGCTTCGACGGCTTCCTCTGCCTCGGCTTTGACCTCTGCGGCCGCTTCGGCAACTTCTTCGACCTCCGCTTTAACAGCTTCTGTAACTTCTTCTGCAGCAGCCTGCGCGTTTTCCACAGCGCTTACAGTCTCCTCGGCAACGGCTGTTGCTTCAGAAACCGCTGCTTCCCCAGTCTCGGCGATATTTTCTACCGCTGCTTCGATCTTGTCGATTTCACTCATGTTATTAATAACCTCCCTGATGATCCAGTCGGGCGTCGATGCTCCGGCTGTCACCCCAACAAAAGAAATGTGTCGCAACTCTTCCGTCGGCAATTCCGCCGCGCTTTCGACCCAGACTGCCTTTCCGCAGATATCCCGGCAGATGCCGTAGAGCTTCTCAGTGTTTGAACTGGTACGGTCTCCGACGACTACCATCATATCCGCTTCCGAGGCTATCTGTGCCGTTTCCAGCTGCCTCCTTGAAGTCGCACTGCATATTGTACCAAAAATTTCGACATTGTCAAAGGTTTTTTTTGCTTTTTCGGCAAAATTTTTAAATTTTATTTCAGAAAAAGTGGTTTGTTCCACCACGGAGACCGTCTGGCCGGGGTGCTCGTTCAAAAAAGCGCAAATATGAACAAAAACTTCATCGGTATCATCGGACACGAAACAGCCGCCGCGGCACCAGTTTCGGATACCTACCACTTCCGGATGCTCCGGATTTCCGATTATGACCACATGCTTCCCCGCCTCGCTGCACTCCTGCGCCAGCCGGTGGATCTTTTTCACAAACGGACAGGTGGCGTCAATGACCTCCGCCCCCGTGGCAGCGATCCGCTCATACACTTCGGGGCCGACTCCGTGCGCGCGAATAATAACGCTGGCGTTGCCGGCACCGCCGTCGACTTCGGCGAGCTGACGCTCCAGGTCGTCAATACTCTCCGCCACCCGCAGCCCCAATATTTCCAGCCGCTCGATGACCGCCTTATTATGGATCAGCTCTCCAAACGAAAAAACTTTGCGTTCGCCGTGTTCCTCAACGGCTTTGCGCAAAGCAACGAATGCCTTATTGACCGCTTTATTGACGCCGAAGCAGAAGCCCGCGGTCCTGGCTTTAACGATCTTCATTTCTTGCTCCGCTTCTGCTTTTTCTTCTTGAGACCGGATTTGTCCTCATCCGTGACCACCATCATGTCGTACACTTCCCGCATGTACTGTTCCGCCGCGGCGCGCTGCATGTTTTTGTCATCCGCCAGGTCCGGGTCAATAAGCTGATCCGGTCTGATAGGTTCGCCGAATTTGACGTATACTTTTCCGAACAGCCGGATCTTGCCCCAGATCGCCACCGGCACGACCGGCGCTCCGGACAATACCGACATACGCAAGAAACCGGTCTTCGGCGTCAAGTTCAGTCCGCGGCCCTTGGAGCGCGTGCCCTGCGGGAAAATACCGATGGCCTCTCCCTCGTGCAGCAGCTCAAGGCAGTGGGTCACGGCGGCAACGTCGTGGTTGTCCCGCTTCACCGGAAACGCTCCGCATTTTTTCAAGATCCAGCCGAAAGGTTTGAATTTGAACAGCGATTGTTTGGCCAGCCATTTGACTTTGCGTTTGATGCGGTAACCGATCATGAACATGTCCAGCATGGTCTCGTGGTTGGACGCCACTATGCAGGCGCCGCTCTCGGGCATGCGCTCGGGATAGAACACCTTAGTGGGAACGAACACGCAGAAAACGAAGCGGCAGATCAGTCGGAGAAACCACATACGCTGTCCTTTCACTTAAGACCGAGTTTCGTGAGCACGATATTCTGTACCGCCGCGATGGATTCCTCCAGACCGATGTCCGTGGTGTCCAGCAGCGCCGCGTCGTCGGCGCGGGAGAGCGGTGCGAACGCGCGGGACGAGTCATTCTTATCCCGTTCGATCATATCGGAGTAGACCTGCTCAAAAGTGTGGGAATCATCGCCTTTTTCCAGCAGTTCTTTGTAGCGGCGCTTGGCGCGGGCCAGCGGCGACGCGGTGACAAATACTTTGACCGCGGCGTTGGGCAGCACGTAGGTGCCGATATCGCGGCCGTCCATGACCACGTTGGCGCCGGCGGCAATTTTGCGCTGCAGCTCCACCATCTTCAGCCGGACCGCGGACACGACCGCCACCGCCGAAGCGGCTTTGGACACTTCGTTGGTGCGGATGAAATCGGTGTAGTCCTCTCCGCCCACGAACACGCGCTGCACGCCGTCTACATATCTGACATCCAGGTCAAAATCATTCAGCAGTGCGATCAGGCTCTTCTCGTTGCGCTTGTTTGACCACTCGCCCGAGAAGTCAACGCCGTTCTTAATGGCAAACAGACCGAACGCGCGGTACATTGCCCCCGTATCCAGATACAGGTAATGCATATCGCGGGCAATTGCCTTGGCGATGGTGCTTTTACCGGCCCCCGACGGACCGTCGATCGCTATACTGTAATGCTGGCTCAATTCAGTTCCCCCCTGAAAACTCAGATGACCCGGTGGCCGAGGCCGATGGCCATCTCGTTAAGATGCAGCATGCCGATCCCGAAGAACAGGCATACGCTGACGTGCGGTCCGGACCGGGCAATGCCGATCTTCCCGCCCACATTCAGGCCGATCGCCTTGGTCATGATCTGCGATACCGCTTCCCGCGCGGCGCCGGCAACGGCCCCCTCTTCGGTATGCGACTCGCTGATCAGACCCTCGCGCTTGGCGGCAACGATCGCCCTCTCTATGATCTTTGTGATGGATGTGATGTACTCTCCTCCGAAATCCACGCCGGCGGCGGAAATGTCCTGCTGCCGGTATTTTGCACACAGCTGTTTTTCTTCTTCCCTGTCCTTTGTCAGCGCCACTCTGATGGCCGCCTCAACCACTTCACGGCTGTTCAACATCACTTTTCTCCTTACAAATTAAGCAAAATAATAAGGCATTTCCGGATCTATACTACGCTGGAACTTCCAATTACTGACCCGGGCAATCGCTGCCTTTTGTTAATATTATCACAATTTTCTGCAAAATGCAATTTGCATTTGCCTCCGAAACTTCTAACTTAAAACTTATAACTTATAACTTATAACTTGTAACTTCTCATTTCTCCTTGTCTCTCCCCGCCGGCTCTATCCCGCAGATCCCGCTGAACGCACAATAAATGCAGCTTCGCTCCGGCCCGTACTTGCCCGCGTAGGATCTCGGCACGGCGCCGAATCTGCCGGCAAGCATATTGTGCGCCGTAGTCTTGACCGCCTCATCTGTCGATTCCGATAATGCGGTAAAAGTATCTTCGTCCCAGAGATCATCGTTGCTGGCATAGATCACATTTGCTTTTTCCTTCGAATTAAGCATATCGGCAGCATTGACATCCGCGGTGACCAGAACACCGGTCATCGCGTACGGTTCCTGTTTTGATGTGCTCGATTCAGACTTAATGGCGTCATCGTATACAAGATACAGGCCTGCGGCCGGCTGAATATCGCTTTCCGGTATCTCTGCGATCCCGCGCGCCAGTTCCGAATTGTCTCTGATCAGCAGTGCGATCACTTCTCTGGCCGCTTTAGTGCCGGTCGCCGCTTTCAAATAAACGAGCAGCTGGATATTGATCCCGTTCCGGACATCGGTCCCGTTTATGTTTTTCTTTGAAGATTTGTAGTCTACGACGTTGATATAATACCGCGTCCCGTCGGTGAACGCGTCCAGCCGGTCGATCTTGCCGTTCAGCTTTACGGCCTCATCTGTGCCGTCGTCATACAATTTGACCTCCACCGCCGGCAGATTGTCCGCGCTCATTCCAAACGTGTATTCGAAAGCGATAGGGCCGTAATTGCTCGCTCCGCCCGGCGAATTGATGACGCCGTGCTGCTGCCGGGCAATTGCCAGCACCACGTTCCGGCAGAAGCCTTTCAGCCGGTCGACGATCAGCCGGTCTTTCGGCGAATAACTCTCATTCAGGTCCGCGTATTGCGCGTTGACCGCGCCGTCGAAATACTTATCCACCAGCTCTGCGGAGAAAGGTTCAAGCCGGTCGGCGGCCATACTCGGGACCGTTTTTGAAAGTTCGATGCCGCATTTTTCCAGCACGGAATGGACGATCGAGCCCAGCGCGCCGATCTCCAGTTCACATTCCTCGCGCTCTCTGACCCTCAGTTTGCTGTCCAGAAAATACGCCAGCGGACATTTGTTGTAGGATTCGATCTGTGAGATGCTCAAAAGCAGTTCGCCGTCCGGCCGGAACACTTCTTCCGCGAGCTCTGCGTCAATATAGAATCTGGCGTTGCCCGCGGTCAATTCCGTTACTGCGTCGCTGCTCCCGGCGGCCTCACCGGCGGTGTACACCGCGGCGTCGGATATGGACAGTATCTTCTCGAGCTTTTTCACCACGGCGGCAGAAGGCTCGATCTCGTCCCCTTCACTGTTTTTTATAGCGTATGATATGTACAGCCGCTCCGACGGCGCGAACAATACAGAGTATACCATAAACAGTTCTTTGTACGCGCGGATCAGGCTGTCGTCCGCCAGACCTATGCCGGCGCCAATTATCACATCGCGTTCGGAATCGCGGACAATACCGCCGGAACTGATGTTGGCCGGCATCACGCCTTCGTTGGCGCCCAGCAGCAATAAAGCCCGCGGAGCGCCCGGACGCGACCGGCCGGTGCCGATCACTCTGACCGTATTCCGGTCCTGCGGAATAAAACCCATCTCCAGCCCCGCGAAGCCAGTCTCGATGTACGCTTTCAGCTGCGCGGCGGTGAGACGGGCATTATTAGTTGCGGCGCCGTGCGCGGCTTCGGTCCCCAGCAGTATTTTGATCTGCTCGAACAGTTCCACGATCATGTTCCAGATCCGGCTCAGTTCTTCTGCCTTTTCCGGTGCGGGGCTGTCCTTCAGCAGATCTGCCAGCCGGTTGGCCCGGCTTTCCAGTTCAAGGTCCGAAAGCACTCCGCGGAAGCCGTCGACTGCTTCGGCAACCGTTGCCGCCCCGGTGAACACGGCTTCGATTCTTTTGAAAATCGCGTAAAGCGCGGAAAACTCGGCATTGCCGTCGTTCCCCGCCCGCTGAAACGCTCTCGGACCGCGCATATTTTTGGCCAGCATGATGTTGTCCAATACATCTACGCGGGACCGGTCGTCGATCAGCATGCCGTTTTTCAGAAGCGCGGCAACATCCTCTCGCGCCATGTCGTAAATGACCAGATCCAGCAATCCGATCAGCGTCAGCACCACCGGATCGCTCGTCACGGAATGCATATCGTCCACATAAAACGGGATGCCGGCTTTGGTGAACACCGGCCCCGCATATGCGGAATAATCGCCTATATTCCGTACCGCCACCACGATACTGCCGTACGGAAAGCCTTCTTCGTCGTGGAGTTTGCGTATCTGCGCCGCGGCGGCTTTAAGTTCGCTGTAATTGTCCCGCGCCTTGACCAGCCGCACGCACCGGGCCGCTTCGCCGGCGGCAAGTTCCGCCTCCGGTATTGCCGCAGTCTTGCACTTTGTAAAATACTGTTCCAGCAGTTCGAAAGTCCGGACGCGCCGGAAGTGCTCAGCGCGCGGCAGCAGTTCTTCCGCGGTATCCACTCTAAAGCCGGCTTTGACGTTTATCGCCAGTTCTCTCAACCGGTCCAGCGTGCGGTCGATTGCTTTGAATACAGGCTCCGTGTCCCGCGACGTACACAAACTGACGGTCACTTCCGCGCCGCTCCTGAGCATGCATTCGATCAGCCTGAGTTCCGGATCGGTGAAGCCGGTAAATTCGTCGATCCAGATCGTCGCACCGCGGAAAAAGCCGTGTTCGTATGCCGCGAGGCAGGCGTTGTCGCAGGCATCGCCCACGGACGTGTACGCCTCGCTCATCCGGCGGCTGAATTCGCGGTATATCCGCGCCAGATCTTTATATTTAGGCGACCCGGCATTGCCGGAGGCTGCCAGTTCGGCGAGTTTGCGCTCCAGATCCGCGCGGTCGGAGTTGTACGTTTCGAATTCGTCGATCAGCTTCAGCAGCGACAGCACCATTGACGGCTTTTCCCGGATATCTTTGAACCATTCCAGCTCTCCGGAGATCGCGGACAGCGAAGAAATGAGAAGCATTGCCCGCCCGGAACGCGACAGGACATTGCCCCCGCCGCCCCCGAACCGGCTCAGGATCCGGTGGATCAGGCGCTTGAACGACAGTACTTCCGCCTCAAACAGCGACCGTCCCTGCATCGCATCCAGCGACAGGATCCGGTGCTCCGCTTCCACGGCATACTGTTCCGGTACAATGAAGTACGCGCCGCCGTCCCTGCCGGACGTCACAAACTCTGCAAATTCCCGCGAGCAGATCTCGCTTTTCCCCGATTTGGCCCTGCCGGCAATGATCCTCAGCATAATTACAGCTCCGTTTTCAGCACGATGCGCTTGTCAAGAGAATTGATCTTTTCGCTGAACTCTCCGGGTCTGGTCGAAGCCAGCGCCAGTTCCATATCGTACATGCGGGAGTCAACTATATCCAGATAATGCAGTATCTCCGCCTCCGGAAACGCGGGTTTTTTGGGGCTGCCGTACTCCGGTTCGTAGTGGTGGGACAATATCATATGTTCCACCAGCACCGCCTTATGCCGCGGTGTTTTGAGTTCCGCGGCGGCAACTTCCACCATTCCGGCCCCCAGCGTGATATGTCCGAGCAGCTGTCCTTCCACGGTATACCCCGACACCAGTCCGCAGTCCATCAGCTCCATCTCGCGAATCTTGCCGATATCGTGCAGGATCACGCCGGTGAACAGCAGATCGCCGTTCAGTTCCGGATACAGTTCGGTGTAGTGCCGCGCGCCCCTCAGCATCGTGTACACATGATACAGCAGGCCGGAGCGCACGGAATGGTGGAACGATTTGGCGGCGGGATAGATCAGCAGGTCCTCGCGGTATTTTTCCAGGAAATACAGCGTCAGTTTCTTCAGGTCCGGATCCTTGATCGCCTCCGCCACGCGCGTGATCATATCCAGCATGACCTCCGGCTTTTCCGGCGCGGAAGGCACCAGTTTGGAGATGTCGATATCCTCCGAATCGGAAGTGCGGCGCATCGTATCCACCCGGAGCTGGAGCGAACCCTGGAACTCTTTCACCAGGCATTCCGCATACACGATCGTGCCGGCGCGGAACAGGATCTCGTCGCCGTCGCCTGCGTTCCACATTTTGGCGTTGATCTCGCCCGAATTGTCGCAGAACGTCATGTCCAGGTAGCGGCTGTTCTGGTTGGAGGTGCGTACCTCGGATGTTTTAAGGTAGAAGTAACCGGAGACATTGTCGCCCTTAGTCATCTTGGACACTTTGGTGGGATAATACTGTACCATGGGGCACCGCCTTTCTGCGTGCTGTGAATTATTGGTGTCAATGCGCTTACGCGTGCTTTTGCGCCTGCTCCCGCTCGCGGCGGACAATATCTTTCGCGATCCAGTCGAAGCCGTCTACCACGCCGATGTTCCGCTCCGCCGCCGGGCGCCGCTTTTCCGCGTTTTCGCCCGCGTACTCCGCTTTGACGTACGTCAACGCCGGCACGTATTCCCGCGTATGGTCTGTGCCTTTAAATCCGGGGTCGCAGCCGTGGTCCGCGGTGAAGTACAATACGTCGTTGTCCTTCATCAGCCCGCAGAATCCTTCCAGATAGCGGGACACGCGCCGCACCTCGCGGCCGTAGCCCTCGCAGTCGCGGCGGTGGCCGTACAGCGTATCCGTGTCAACCAGATTGACGAACACCACGCTGTTTTCGGGAATATCGTCCCCCGCCCGGGTCACGATCTGCGTCATGCGGGAGAGGCACTGGTCGTTGCCCTTATCGTGATATGAATATTCAAACTCGGTCTCGTTGAATATGTCGCCGATCTTGCCGACGGCAACGCGCCCGAGACCCAGCGCCTTGAATTCGGTGGTAAAATATGACTCTCCCGGGAGCGCGATGCCGAAGTCCCGGCGGTCCAGCGTCCGTAAAAAGCGGCTCTTGCTGCCGGCGGGCGCCCAGGTGAACGGGCGCGCGATGACCCGGCCGATGCCGTATTTATCGCAAACTTTGCGCGCGCCGCGGCAGATCTCATACAGTTTTTCCAGCGGGATCACGTCCGTGTGGCAGGCGATCTGCATCACGGAATCCGCGGAGGTGTATATGATGGGCTTGCCCGTGCGGATATGTTCGTCGCCCAGCTCCTCGATTATCACGGTCCCGGAGGCGGCGTAATTGCCGATGAACTCGTATCCGGTCTCCGCTTCGAGCATTGCCATCATTTCGGCGCTGAAAGAAGGATATTCCGGCGGCATCTGCACCAGCTGGATGTCCACTTTCATGCCTGCCAGTTCCCAGTGTCCGGTCTGCGTGTCCTTGCCCGGCGCGGTTTTATGGAGCGCGGCGAAATACGCGAGCGGATACCGGGCGGGACGCGCTGAGGGCAGGCGGCTGTCGTTGACCAGAGCGTATGCGTTGCCCAGACCCAGCCGTTCCAGAAAGCGCCATCTGGTCCCGTTTACGCCGTTCGAGGCGGACAACGCCGTATTTGACCCTGCGTCGCCGTACTGCGCCGCTTCCGGATCGGCGCCAATGCCGAAACTGTCGCACACAACTATAAAATACATTATGATTCCTCCTGTCTGATCCGGTCGGCAACGCCCGCGAGCCGCTTTGCGAGATCATTTGAGATACGAAAACCGTACAGCTTTTTCAGATCGCACTCGAGTATATGAGTGAGCGCAGCCTGTGTTTCAGAACCGCTTTCGGGAAGATACATCGCGCGCACGCCTTCCGCGTCGGGCAGGAAGCCCAGTTCCCGGAACAGCCTCAGCGTAAAAACGGTCTTCACCAGTTCGGGCGGTTTGTCGCCGTAGCTCAGTACGAACAGCGTGTTCAGGTAGAGCCGCAGCAGATCCGGCGCGGGCTGGTCCGCCGTTGCGGTGCGGAGCACCAGCGAAGTCAGATCTCCCGCCACGGTGAAGCGGTCGATATCCTCCGCAAGCGCGTAGAACGTTTCCACCGGTTCGCCGCTCACCAGCGTGTGTATATCGTTTTTGCCGCGGCAAAGTTCGTATTTGCAGAACGCGTACAATTGCGCCGCGGGCAGGTTCAGACTGCCTTTGCGTTTCACCGCTTTGGCCGATACGCGCAGGATGCCGTACTCCGCCGACAGCAGCGTCAGGATACGGCTGGACTCCGAAAAATCGCTGTATTTGAGCACAACGGCGTTGACGGTGAAATACTTCTCCATGGGCGCCGTCAATCCCCGCCGAAGCCCTGATCGTGCAGGAAGCCGTTGTTGTTGCGCCAGTTCTCGCGCACTTTGACCCACAGCTTAAGGTCCGCCGGTCCGCCGATCAGTTTTTCAATATCCTTGCGCGCCGCCGTGCCGATCTTGCCCAGCATCGCGCCGCCTTTGCCCAAAATGATAGCCTTGTGGCTGTCCTTCTCGCAGTAGATCGTGGCGTCGATGTGCGTTGCCTGCCGTCCCTCGCCTTCGATGAACCGCACAATCTCCACGCCGGTGCCGTGAGGCACTTCGTCCTTGGTGTAAAGCAGCACTTTTTCGCGTATTATCTCGGAGGCAATATCCCGCACGGACGTGTCGGTCACGTACTCTTCGTCGTACAGCGCTGGGCCTTCGGGGATCAGCTTCACCAGGGCGTCGATGACAATATCCAGCCCGTCTTTTTTCAGTGCGGATACGGGTATTATTTCGGCAAAATCATATTCTCCGCTGAGGGTGCTGATCCGCTCCAGCAGCGCTTCCTTCGGTATGGCGTCAATTTTATTGAGCAGCAGTACCGTAGGTTTGGCAGCCTGACGGATCAATTCGATGATCCTGCGGTCCGCGGAAAGCAGCGTGCGGTCGGTGCTGTCGCAGATATACAGGATCACATCCACTTCGGAAAGTGTTTTGCGCGCCGCTTCGGTCATCATTTCCCCCAGTTTGTTTTTGGGTGAATGGATGCCGGGCGTGTCGATGAAAATAAGCTGATAGTCTTCGGCGCTGAGTATTGCCCGCATATTGTTCCTGGTGGTCTGCGGGCGCGGCGAAGTGATGGCGATCTTCTCCCCCACGAGTGCGTTGATCAGCGTGGATTTGCCCACATTCGGTCTGCCTATCACCGTTACCATTCCGGTCTTGTGCGCCATAAAACTGCCTCCCGCGCGGTCAATCCGCGTCTCTCGTTATTCCCAGCCCGCCCAGTATCTGTTCGGCAAGCTTTTCCATGTGTTCCGCTTCGTTTGCTTCCATGTGGTCGTACCCCAGCATGTGCAGCGCCGAGTGCGCCGTTAAAAACCCCAGCTCGCGCCGGAGGCTGTGGCCGTATTCCGCCGCCTGCGCCCGCGCCCGCGGGAGCGAGATCACCATGTCTCCCAAAAACACGAGGCCGGTCTCCGGGTCAATATCCGCCGCTTCCGCCCCGCCTTTTCCGTCTTTAAAAGCCAGGTTCGGGAACGACAGCACGTCGGTGGCGCGGTCAATTTCCCGGTACTCCCGGTTATACTCCCGGATCCCTTCGTCGTTGGTAAATGTGACGCTGATCTCCGCGCCGCGGGCGCCGAGCCGCCGGCATTCCGCCGCCAGGATGCTGTATTCTTCTCCGCAAGCGGCCGCGAATACGTCGGACACGGTGGATAGCAGCGCCGCTTTCTCGGCTTTCTCCATCAGTTTGCGTTTTTCAAACGCGAATGTGCATTTATATTTCAGTTTATTCATAACATCCGTAATCGTGCGCTGCTCTGCCGTTTCAGCGCTTTTCATGTTTCTCGTACGCTTTGATTATCTTCTGCACCAGTTGACAGCGCACCACGTCGCGCCCGGTCAGATTGATGAATCCGATCTCTTCGATATCGCCCAGTATCTTCTGGATACCCAGCAGGCCCGAGGATTTGTCCCGGGGCAGGTCGATCTGCGTCACGTCGCCGGTGACCACGGCTCTGGAGTATTGACCGATGCGCGTGAGGAACATCTTCAGCTGCTCCGGCGTGGTGTTCTGGGCTTCGTCCAGGATGATGAACGAATTGTCCAGCGTGCGGCCGCGCATGTACGCGAGCGGCGCGATCTCTATCGCCCCCCGCTCCACGTTGCGCTGGTACGCGTCGATGCCCATTATATCATACAGCGCGTCGTACAGCGGGCGCAGGTACGGGTCAACTTTGCTCTGCAGGTCGCCGGGCAGAAAGCCGAGGCTCTCTCCCGCCTCCACCGCCGGCCGGGTCAATATGATCCGCGACACTTCGTTCTTGCGGAACGCGGAGACAGCCATCGCCACCGCCAGATATGTTTTGCCCGTGCCTGCGGGGCCGATGCCGAAAGTAATTAAATTCTTTTTGATCGACTCCACGTACTCCGCCTGGCCCAGCGTTTTGGCTTTTATCGGGCGGCCTTTCGCGGTGACGCAGATGCCGTCCGCGGTGTACTGGTTCACGGACTGGATGCCGTTCTCGGCCACCAGATCGCACAGGTACGCGGTGAGGCGTTTGTTCACGGTTTCGTTGTCCTCCGCCAGCTTTACCATCCGGCGCAGCACTGCTTCGGCGTTTTTGAGATTGTCCTCAGCGTCGCGGTCAAAGCCCTGATTCGACAGCATCAGCTGCCCTTCCGCGTTTTGCGAAACGTCAACGCCGAACGCGTCGGCGATCACCGCCAGATTCTCGTCATTCTGCCCGAACAGCACGGAAACGTCGCCGGTATCAAGATCTGTCAATACAGTTTTCAATAGCTATCCCTCCGTCTACTTTATAGCATATTCCGGGGATTTTTTCAACGCGATTCTGCTTCCGCGAGCGCGGCGGTGACCGCTTCGATACGCTCCATCAGTGCGAGCATCTCGGCGTCCGCGGCCTGCTTGCGCTCGTACAGTTCACTGAGTTTGGTGTAATCGCTGCTGTTCTCCGGATCCGTCAGCGCGGCTTCGGTCACGGCGTTTTCGGTTTCCAGCGCCGCGAGACGTTCTTCGGTGCGCTTCAGTTCGGACTTCAGTTTGCCGATAGCGGAACGCTTTTCCTTCTGACGCCGGAATTCTTCGCCGCCGGAAGTGCCGCGGTCCGTATCCGGTCGGGCAGCTGCAGTCGCCGGCGCGGGTGCGAACGCGGAAATATCTATGGTGCGCGTGGCCAGCCGCGAACGGAAATACCGGTCGTGGGAGACCGCGATCAGCGTGCCTTTGAATTTAGCCAGCGCCTCTTCCAGCACTTCCCGGGAACCGATATCCAGGTGGTTGGTGGGCTCGTCCAGGATCAGCAGCGGGCGTCGTTCGTAGCTGAGCATCAGCAGCTGGAGCCGGGATTTTTCGCCCCCGGACAATTCCGACAGTTCTTTGAACACGTCCGAGCCGCGGAAGCCCATTGCCGCCAGGCTGTTTCTGAGCTTCACCGGCGGGACCAGGAGCGCGGCGGGTCTGCCGCCGTTGACCCGGTCGTACAACGCGTCAAACACATTGCCCTCGCCGCTCACGTCGGAAAGGTCCTGCGAATAGTACGAAAAGCCGGTGTTGATCCCGATGCGGAAAGAGCCGGAAACGAATTGCCGCTCCGCCTCCGCGAGCTTCGACGCGATCACGCGCAGGAACGTGGTCTTGCCCGAACCGTTGGGGCCGGTAATGAACAAGCGCTCGCCTTTGTGCACCTCGAAACTGACATTCTGAAACAGCGTGCGGCCCGGGAACGCGAAGCCCAGCCCGCGGACGTCCAGCACGTCGTTGCCGCCGGGCACGTCGATGTCAAAACTGATGGCGGGCGGATCTTCCGGTCCGGCGGGCTTGTCGATCAGCTCCATCCGGTCCAGATACTTCATGCGGCTCTCGGCGGCAATTATATTCCGCTCCCGGTTCCACTTCCGCTGATTTTCGATGAACGCGTTGATGCGGGCAATTTCTTTCTGCTGCTGCACATAGCACCGGCGCTGGTACTCCACGTCGGCGCGGCGCAGCTCCACATATTTGGAGTACGGCGAGTTGTACATGAACGCACCGGAATTTTCGATCAGCAGCGTGAGGGATGTGACGCTGTCCAGGAACGCCCGGTCGTGGGAGATCACCAGCAGCGTGCCGTTGTACGCCTTTAGCTCGCCTTCCAGCCACAGGCAGGACTCTTCGTCCAGGTGATTGGTGGGCTCGTCCAGAATCAGTATTTTCGGCTTCGTGAGCAGCAGTTTGCCCAGCGCCAGCCGCGTCTTCTGACCGCCGGACAGGGACGAGATCTTTAACCCCAGCGATTCTTCCGGAAAGCCCAGCCCTTTCAGCACACTGCGCACGCGGCTCTCATACGTGAGCCCGCCGCCGTCGGTGTAGCGCTCGTACAGCGCCGCCAGTTTGCCGGAGAGCACATGGCCCGTGGCGGCACCGTCGCCGTATTTGATCAGCTTGGCTTCCGTATCCGCGATCTCCTGCTCCAGCGCTTTCAGCCCGGCGTAGGGCAGCATAAACTCGTCGTACACCGTCAGTTCCGAATCCAGGCCGGAATCCTGCCGCAGATAGCCCAGCGAACCGGGCACCGCGGAATGGATGAAGCAGTCGCCGCCGGAAGGCAGATATTCTCCGGTAAAAATGCGCACCAGCGTGGTCTTGCCCGCGCCGTTGCTGCCGATGATGCCGATGCGGTCGCCTTCGTTAACGGAAAGATTGACGCCGTCCAGAATGACGTCGCCGCCGAAAGCCATCTGCATATTTTTGCACGAAAACAGTATCATGCGCTTTCCTCCCGCTGTGCATCGTATATATCCTGGCGGCCGCTCATCATGCAGGCGGCGTTGACGTAGCCCGCGCCGTTTGAGAGCAGGATCCCGGCGCATTCGTTCAGCGTTGACCCGGTGGTGAAAATGTCGTCCACCAGCAGCACTCTGAGTCCCCGGAGCGGTGGCGTACCGGCTTTAAACGCGAATCTGCGTTCCGCGCTGCGGCCGGCATAATTTTCCGCGCTGGTCATTCCGCCGGAACCGGACGTACGTTCAAGCAGCATCCGGAACGGTATTCCGGACGATTCGGACAATTTCCGCGCCACCAGCTCGCTCTGATTGTACCCGCGTCCGGCGAACCGCGCCGCGCTCAGGGGCACGCAGGTGATGAGGTCAATATCGCCGTATCCGCTGTTGGCCTCCAGATACCGGTGGAGCAGCCCCGCGAAGGGCTCAAATATCCAGCGCTCGCCGCCGAATTTAAACCGCAGCATTGCGTCTTTTGCCGGGCCGGTATACTTAAGCGGCACGTACAGTTTGAGCACTTTTTCCAGCGCTTCATGGGGCAGCACGTCCGCTTTGCTGTATATAAACACGGTTCTGGCGCAGTCCGGGCACATATATTTAGCACCGTCTCCGCCGGAACGCAGGATCCGGCCGCAGAACGGACATTTGCGCGGAAAGAACAGCTTGGTCAGAAACTCGGAAGTTTTCATTATGTGCCTCCGTCCGCAGCTCCGGCGCCGGATCTGAGCCGCTCCGCCAGGCAGGTGTAGCGCTGCTCTTCGGTGTTGTTGTCCACCATATATCGGATGTAGCGCCGGTCGCCGATCAGCACCACCATGCGCTTTGCCCGGGTGACCGCGGTGTACAGTATGTTGCGCGTGCACAGCCGCCCGGGAATGCCGGAAAGCGGGATCACGCAGTAGTCGAATTCGCTGCCCTGGCTTTTATGCACCGTGATGGCGTAGCAGAGTTCCAGTTCGTTCAGCTGCTCGAACGGGTATTCCGCCTCGCGCTCTTCATCAAACAGCACCGTGATCGTGCGTTCCGACCGGTCGATGGCAGAGATCCGGCCCATTTCGCCGTTGAATATACCTTTGCCGCATACGCCGAGTTCGGTGACGCTGTGCCACTCGATCTCGTAGTTGTTCTTTATCTGCATCACGCGGTCGTGCTCCCGGAACGTGGTCTCGCCGTATATGATCTCTTCGTCGCCGCGCAGTTTGGGATTCAGCCGCGCCTGCAGCATCGAATTGACGGATTCTACGCCGCACTCGCCTTTTTTGCCGGGTATCAGCACCTGAATATCTTTTACGGGGTCAATGCCGTACGCACCGGGCAGCCGCCGCTCCACCACGTCTGCCAGCACGCCGGGGACTTCGGCGGGGTCGGCAACGTCCACCATGAAGAAATCCTTATTCTTCCGGTTCATCTCGGGAAGTTCGCCGTTGTTTATGCGCTGCGCGTTCAGGGCGATAAGGCTCTCGTCCGCCTGGCGGTACACATACGACAGCGTTACCACCGTGAAGCGGCCGGACGCAATAATATCTTTCAATATATTGCCCGGGCCCACGGAAGGCAGCTGGTCTTTGTCCCCCAGCATAATCAGCCGCGCGCCGGGTTTGAGCGCCTTCAGCATATGGTACGCCAGCAGTGTGTCCAGCATTGACGCCTCGTCGATAATAAGCACGTCCGCGTCCAGCGGGTTGGCTTCATTGCGGTTAAACTTGAGCCGGCGCTCCTCGCTGAGCTCCGGACCCGTCAGTTCCGCGTCGCCGAACGCCGCGTATTCCAGCAAACGGTGAATAGTTTTGGCCTCGATGCCCACCGCTTCGGACATCCGTTTCGCCGCCCGGCCGGTAGGGGCCGCCAGCACGCATTTGAGTCCGGCGAGAGACAGATAGCGGTACACCGCTTTGATGATCGTGGTCTTGCCGGTGCCGGGGCCGCCGGTGATCACCGCGAAACCGTGCTCTACCGCGGCTTTTACGGCGTTTTGCTGTACGGTGTTCAGTTCGATACCCGCATCCGCGTTAAAGCGCTTTATGAAGGCGTCAAACCCGTTTCCGGCGGTCTCCGTGTACTCCGCGAGGCGCACCAGCGCGCCGGAGATGTGTTCTTCGCAGCGGGCAATAAAATCCAGGAACACCAGCGGCTCCCGTTCCGCGGTCGATGAACCGGTTCCGTCCCCTTCACCCGCCGCCTGCGCCGGCGAATACAATGTGCACGCGCCGGATGCGATCAGGCTGTTCAGCGCTTCTTCCGCCGCTTCGCGGTCAATTGACAGCTCGAACGCCACCGAGTCCAGCAGTTTGTCCGCCGGATAGCATACGTTGCCGAAGCCCAGCTGCGATTCGAGATAATACCGAATAAACGCGCAGACGCGGCTGCCGGAGTTCTGATCGACGCCGATGCCCACCGCGATCCGGTCCGCGGTCTTGAAGCCGATCTGCGGCACTTCCTCGATGAGCATGTACGGGTTGCGCTTGGTGACAATGACCGAATTGACGCCGTACTTCCCATACACCGCCAGCGCCACTTTGGTGGATATGCCCATGTCCGCGAAAAACTTCAGCGTTTCGGATACGTTGTAATACTCCCGGAAAGTGGCGGCAATTCCCTCCGCCTTTTTGTGAGTGATCCCGCGCACGGCGGCGAGCCGCTCCGGCTCATTCAGAATGACCTCCGGCGTTTCTTCGCCGAACAGTTTTACGATAGCTTTGGCCGTGGCTTCGCCCACGCCGGAAAACAGCCCGCAGGCCAGAAATGTTATGAGGCTTTCGGTGTCCGTCGGCATGGCTTTGGTGAGCGTATGCACGCGGAAGGTCTCGCCGTATTGACGGTGCATCTCCATGCTGCCGCCCAGCGTGAGCACCTCGCCGGGAAACACTTCCGGCATAATGCCGGACGCCCGGATGGATTCGCTCCCGCCGGAAGGCTGAAACTCTATCACCGCAAAGCCGCTTTCGGGATTTGCGTATATCAGGTCTTGTACTGTGCCGGTGATCTCGGTGTAGTTGTTCCCTCCGATGCCCATGCCGCCGATACCTTTGTGTTCTATGATGTTATCAGGCTGAGATCAGCGTTTCGAATTCGTCGCCCTCCAGCCGCTCTTTCTCCAGCAGGACGCCGGCGATCGATTTCAGTTTTTCGATATTCGCCGACATCAGTTCCGTCACTTTGACTTCTTCCGCGTCGATGATGCGCTTGACTTCGGCATCGATCACCGCGGCGGTCTTTTCGCTGTAATTCTTGGCGTGGCCGTAATCGCGGCCGATGAATACTTCTTCGCCTTCGCCGGGGTTGAAT
>JAFZSK010000099.1 GCA_017620915.1 Clostridia bacterium
CGCGTGCTGCGCCAGATCATATTCCAGGTAGGCAAACTGGTGTGTGTGCACAAAGTCAAAGTACTGGACGACAACGCATTGGTGACCCGCGAACTCACGCTGATAAAAGTGCGCTGCGGTCAGAAAGAGCGCAGCGAGATCCTGGATATCGCCGGGGTGTTCCGGGCGCGGGTAGTGGATCTTACACCGGAAGCGCTGACGGTGGAACTGACCGGCGACGGCGGCAAGACCGACGCGCTACTGGATCTGCTGCGGCCTTACGGAGTGCTGGAAATGGCGCGTACGGGCATGGTGGCGCTGGACCGGGGCACCGCCTCGATCTCCGATACACCGTATGAATTCAACGCGGACAACAGTTCCGGCAAGGGTGGATACTGATGGACAACGAGAGCGCAATCGACCGCGTGCTTATATACGATTCCACGCTCCGGGAAGGTACCCAGTGCCCCGGCATATCGCTGAGCGTTCCGGACAAGCTGCGCATTGCCGCCGAATTAGACCGGCTGGGAGTGGCATTCATTGAAGGCGGGATGCCGGATACCAATCCCAAAGAGGATGAGTTTTACCGCCGCGTCGCGGAGTATCCGTTCCAGAACGCGCGTTTTGTGCCGTTCGGCGCCACGGCACGGGTGGGCGTCAAGCCCGAAAACGACCCGCTGCTTTCGGCGCTGGCGGAAACGCCCTTCGAGTATGTGTGCATATACGGCAAATGCGATATTTTCCTGGTGGAAAACGTGCTGCGTACCGACCGTGACACAAATCTGGCGCTGATCGCCGATTCCGTGACGTTTTTAAAGCGTGCCGGTAAAAAAGTGATATTCGACGGCGAGGGGTTTTTCAGCGGTATTGACCGCGACCGTGAATACGCGTTCTCGTGTCTGCAGGCGGCGGTACAGAACGGCGCGGAAGCGGCAGTGCTGTGCGACACCACGGGTATCGCGGATCCGGAGACCTGCGCTGAACTGACGAAACTGGTCCGCACTGAGCTCGCGCGCCTCGCTCCGGACGCGCTGCTGGGCATCCACGCGCACAACGACTGCGGCATGGCGGACGCCAATACGATCACTGCCGCCCGCAACGGCGCGACGCTTGTCGGCACCACGCTGTTCGGAATCGGTGAACGCTGCGGCGGCGCGGACTTCTTTGTCACCGTACCGAATCTGCAGCTCAGATACGGCATCGAGTGCATCGGCGGGGAACGGCTGAAAGAGCTCACCTCCGCCAGTTTCCGGCTCGCGGAACTGCTGAATATCAAGGCGCCCGCGTACACGCCCTTTGTGGGCCGCAACGCGTTTTCGCACAAGGCGGGAACGCACATTGACGCCGTGCTCAAGGCGCCGGGCAGTTTTGAACCGTTTGACCCCGCGCTGGTGGGCGGCACGCGCCGTTTCCTGGCGTCGGAGATCACCGGCCGCAGCGGCATGCGGGATATCGTGGAGAAGATCTGCGGCCCCGATACTTCCCCCGAACTCTGCGAAGAGATCCTGGAAGCGCTCAAACAGCGCGAATTCGAAGGCTATCAGTACGAAAGCGCGGGCGCTTCGCTGGAGCTGCTGATACGGCGGCTGTCCGGCCAGTACCGCCCGACGTTTACGCTGAACAGTTATAAAGTTATCACACTGGACGAGATGGCGGGCAATCCGTACTCCGCTTCTGCCATCGTTGACCTTACTGTGGACGGCCGCAGCGAGATCACCGCGGGCAACGGCATCGGCCCCGTTGACGCCCTGGACTGCGCGTTTCGCCGCGCTATGGGCCACTTCTATCCGTGCACGCTGAACATCTCGCTGGTGGACTATAAGGTGCGCGTCATTGACTCCGGCGAAGGCACTGCCTCCCGGGTACGTGTATTCATCGAATTTACGAACGGCGCGCGGCGCTTCGGCACCGTGGGATTGTCCGGCGACATCATCCAGGCCAGCTGGGACGCGCTGGTGGACGCGTACGATTACTGGATCATGTACAACGCGGAGCATGATCGGGGGACAGCGCAATGATATTCAGAAAACACGACGACACCGGTTTTATCTGTTTTGACAACGGGGCGAGACCCCTGTCCGGTTTCCGCACCTCCGCGGTGCTGGAAGTGATGCCGTGGCGCAAGGCGGGGGAGCCGCTCCATTGCGGCCGTGCGGAACTGTGCTACGACGACAAAGCACTGTACGTGCGGATGCGGGCGTATGAGACGGAGATAATTGCCGCCCGCCGCGCGTTCGGCGAGCCGGTGTGCCGCGATTCGTGTCTGGAGTTCTTTTTTGCCCCCGAGCGCAATAAAAACGCGTATTTCAATTTTGAAGTCAATCCGCTGGCAACTATGTACGTGGGCTTCAGTCCGGAAGGCACCCGCGCGTCCAGCCGCCTGCTCACAGACCCGGATATAAAGGATAATTCATTTTTCTCCGCCTCCGCGGGCCGTATCCCCGGCGGCTGGGAAGTGGGCTACTCGATACCGTACGTGTTTATCCGCCGCTATGTGCCGGAATATAAAACGCCGCAGCCCGGCGAGATATTGCGCTGCAATTTCTACACCTGCTGCGACGATGCTAAAGAACCGTATTATTCGGTGTGGCACATGATCGACGCGCCCGCACCGGACTACCACCGTCCCGAGTACTTCGGTTCGCTGGTGTTTGAGTAGTCAGTCAGATCAGTCAGTTTGATCAGATCAGTTTACGCTTTGACGTGTATTGCGAGACGGCAATGACCACCGGCGTGGCCAGTATTGACGCCGTGAGTTCCAGCAGGAAATTGACCCCGCACAGCCCGGTCAACACATAAACGAACGTGTCGGATCCGCCCGCCCACGTATTCAGCAGCGGCCGGAAGAACAGCAGCATGCCGATGATAAATATGCCGGTGTTGCAGATCGGGGCGGCGACGGAGGCAATGTAGCATGCCGCGTTGTCCGAAGTGAGCAGTTTGTTCATCGCAAACAGCAGCGCGCCGGCCACCGCCGCGAATATCACTACCAGAATAATAGAGAGCGCGGTGCCCCTGCCGCGTATCAGCCGCGTGACGCCGATGCCGCCCAGGAACAGGAAGATACCGGTAAACGCGTAGGTGATGCTGAGCGCCTGTTCATGTTTTTTAAACAGCTTGTAAAGCAGGGCAGGGATGAAACCGGCCGCGGCGCCTTTAAGCAGGCAGACCGCCCACGCCAGGAACGGATTGGCCGCGAACACCATCTGACCGCCCGGATCTTTGCCGGTGAGGGAGAGGATCGAGACGACAACGCCGAACACCAGCCCGAGCACCGTGCCGGGCACCATGCCGAGCACGACGGCGCCTATCACGATAGGTATCAGCGCGAATGTTATCGGAAACGATGAAACTGTAATAGTGATGACGACTTGCAGAACGATCACAAGCGCGGCTAAGACGGACGTGAAAACAAGAACTCTGGTCTTTTTATCCATTTAAAACAACTCCTTACTGCTGCTCCTTTGTGCATGCGGGATGCAGCGCATGAATCTGTGCGCGGCGGACGCGGCTCCGGTACATTTTTGTATCCGGCTTCTGTGTCCTGTCCGGCTCTGACGGCTCGGGCGGACGCGTCGCGTGCTCACGCGGACAATATTATACTAAAGATAATGGCAAATGGCAAGGGGCAAATGGAAAAGGGCTGCGAACCGAGTGATGACGCCGCATTTCTGGGGAACGAAATGCTTTGTCATTCACTCGGCTTCGCAGGGCGGGGAAATATCAAATGGCAAAGGGCAAATGGAAAAGACAAATTGGAATTGCAAATGGTATGAACTGTGGTCCGTTTTTTCGGAAAAGAAAGACAAATATGCTTAGACGAGTGGTTTTGTCTTACATTCTCGCTCATTTCAGAGGCTTATCAACATTACAAATAAGACAAGATTCTTCAAATGGGTAAATATGTCTTATTTTGTTCCTCCTAAATCCTTAAAATGTAAGACAATATTGCTTGAACGGGCGAAAATGTCTTACATTTGGGATTTCACGCAGGTCACAGATGCAGCCGGCTGCCTTTGATCGCGATCTCGAAGTCAGCCACAAACCATCTCTTCAATCATTGTGGCTGACGTCCGGCAGTTACATTATCGTTTGCATTTTGCCTCGAATTCTATTCCTAGACTAAATCTAATTTCTAATTCTACAAAGGTTAAAAATCTAATTATTCCGTCTGATTATTTCGCAGATAGAGGATATACAATCCCTGCAGCAGCAGGTCGGGATTGTGCAGGATCTTCTTGCGCGTGTGTTTGCAGATCTCGCCGGACAGACCGCCGGTCGCCACCACGAACGCCTCCCGGCCCAGTTCCTCTTCAAAGCGCTCGATCATGCCGTCCAGCATGCCGGCGCTGCCCAGCACGATGCCGGAGCGCATGGAGTCGTTGGTGTTGGTGCCGATGGCTTTTTTGGGGGAGTCGATGGAGATCTGCGGCAGCTGTGCGGTCTTGCTGATCAGCGCGTTCAACGCGGTGCGGACGCCGGGCATGATGGCGCCGCCGAGCATGTTGTTGCCTTCGTCCACGACGCTGAGCGTGGTAGCAGTGCCCATGTCGGCAACGATAACGGGCTTCGGGTACATTGCCGCCGCCGCCACGCAGTCCACGAGCAGGTCGCTGCCGAGCTGGGCGGGGTTGTCAATGCGGATATTCAGACCGGTCTTGATCCCGGGGGCAACCAGAAACGGCGCCTTGCCCGTGATCAGCTCCGCGGCGGTGCTCATGGCGCTGGTCAGCGCGGGGACAACGGACGAAATGATCGACCCGGAGATGGCGGCACTGTCGAGCTTTCTTATAGTGAAGATCTCGTTCATCATCACGGCCAGTTCGTCGGCGGTCTTGTTGATGTCGGTGGAGATCCGCGCCGTAAAGAGCAGTTCCCGTCGGTCAAAAACGCCGAGCACGATGTTGCTGTTGCCGATGTCGATTGTTAGTACCATATCGTTCAACTCCCGTGAAGTAACTGAGAGCGCCGGCCGCCCGCGCGGTCCCGGAGCGGGTCGATTATAGCACAATGCCGGCACTGTTGACAACCAGACAGACTGCATTGTAAAATCGGGAGGAGATTAAAGATATGGAGGGATAATTATGAAAAAAACCATCAGATTCATTGCCTTGATTCTTGTGATGGCAACATTATTGGGTATTTGTTCGCTGTTCTCCGGCTGCACTTCGTCAAAATTAGTCGGCACCTGGGAATTGACCGGTCCATTTCCGAACGGGTATTATAAATATGAGTTTACGTTTAATGCCGGAGGCAAAGGAAAAGTGAAAACATCGGATCATGAATCTGCTTTTCACTGGAGTCTCAATGGAGAAAAGCTAAAGATAAAATGGTATGATTCCGGCGAAACAATGAATTTTATTATTAAGATTGACGGAGACACCTTTACACTTGAAAACATCAACGGCGAGGTATCGGAGTTTAAGCGGTCTTGACGTTGACGAAGCGGACGGTACCGGCACGGTAAGCGACTCTGACTGCGAGTGGACTTCACACGGCGATGTGTTGACAATAGTAATTGATCCCGGATCGTACTCTTCGATTTCGTTCTTCGTTGTCGGAGATCAACGGGAATTCGCTCACGCTGAGCAACAAATACGACGAGCCGTTTTATTTTACACGGAGCGAGTGACGGAAGCCGGTTTATACTGCGATAATGTGTTGACCATCGAGTTGACAACGAGACAGACCGCATTGTATAATCGTAAGGCAACTAATGCCGGGGAGGTATAATTATGAAAAAGTCAATCAGGATCATTGCCGCCGTACTCGCGCTGGCAACTATGCTGGGCATCTGTACGCTGTTCACCGGCTGTGCTTCGTCGAAGCTGGTCGGAACATGGCAGATGAGAGGTGATGAAGACGGCGAGCAGATCGTCTTCGAGAAAGGCGGCAAAGGGTACATTAAGGACCGCGGATATATCGAAGAGTTCAAATGGAAATACAGCAATAAAAAATTGACTGTTACATTTGGCGATAATAAGACTGTAATGAAAGTGTCCAAGCTTACCGGCAGCCGGATGGTGCTTATCCCGAAGGAAGATGGTAGATATAGCAGTAAATATAAAGAGACATTTGTAAAGGTCAAGGGCAGGACCTCGGGGAAAGCAGACAAAAGCAAGCTGATAGGTAACTGGGAAGGTTATTCAAAAATGTTCAGTTTCAACGCTAACGGCACGGGCACGTATTTAAGTTATTACTATTACGGCGAGGAGGCTATCCACTGGACTTTAAAGGGAGATGAGCTGCGCATTTATTTCGATGAGGACAGCGATGATATACGTTATTTTTATATAACGATCGAAGGAGATACGCTCACGCTTGACGATGACAGTGGCAGTTCTCCGGATATTTACACCCGCGTCGTCGCAGATTAAAACTCTCATACAAGACGCGATCGTGGATCGATAATTATTGGCTGTTTGATGCACCGGTCTTTTCCGGGCGCCAAACAGCCTTTTTATTATGCGTTGCAGCATATGTTGAAAGTGCTTTTAGTGTTGACAACGGGACAGACGAGAAGGTAAAATAATAACAACATCCGTAACGGGGAGGTATCGTTATGAAAAAACTGGAGAAGATCATACTGGTCGTATTGGCGCTGGTGCTGTTAGTGTCATTTGCGGCGTGCAAAACAGCAAACAATGAAACACCCGGAACCGCGACGGAGGCGGTTGACAATAACACTCCCGCTCCCACCGAAGAACCGGTGCCGGCAGATCCGCTCGTGAACAACTGGAAGATGGTCCCGAATGATTACGAACCCGGGATGGAACTCGAGGAAAGTCTTGAACTTATTATTGAAAATGACGGCACACTTTATTTTAAGAGTGCCGGCGAAGTAGTGCGCTATACCTGGCAGCGTACGGATGACACCATATCGTTCACTTCCCTATGGAGTGATCCGGAAACGTTCAAAATCATTGAAAATACCGCTGACAAACTGGTGCTGAGCCAGGAAACAGATTACGGCGAGACCTACAAATATACATTTATTGTTAAGCAGCTTCCCGTCGGAAAGCTCAGCAAAAACGACCTGATCGGCAGATGGGATTACGTAACTGATTCTTCTTCCGATGGGTACTGGATGCAATTCAGAGATAACGGATACGGCGAGATGTTTTATGGAGGACAGTATTTTGACTTTTTCAGCTGGACGCTCGAAAATGACGAACTGCGGGTCTTCTTCAAAACCGGTAATATGCGGGCTCCGTATTTTTACATTTCCATCGAAGGCGATAAGCTGCTCCTGGACAACAGATATGACGGCAATGTTTATGCGTATGCCAAAAACATCACCGGCGCCAGGGCAATGAACGCGGTAAGCAAAGATCAGCTGGTAGGTATGTGGGACGGCAGTGACGGTACCGCAAATCAGTTCAACGCGGACGGGACCGGTATCTATGGCGGTTATAAATGCCGCTGGGATCTGTTCGGCGACGTGATCGAACTGACATTTGAAGAAGTTAATAACGGCGAAACGGAAGTGTTTTCATATTACTATATCATCGCGATCAGCGGAGATACGCTTATCATGGATGACAAATATGAAGTATTAAATTATACGCGCAGTAAATGATAGCATGTACGCCGGGAAAGGCGTTTTAATAATACGTTCGGAGGATATTTATTATGAAGACTGTAAAAGACAAGTATCTGCTGGTGGCCGCCGATTTCGCGGGCTATCCGCTCAAAGAGGCTGTAGTGGCGCATCTGAAGGCCAAAGGCTGGAAGATCACCGACGTGGGCGTCAAAGCCGACAGTGATCCCGACACCGACACCGACCTCATGTTTCACCGCATCGGACTTCGGGCGGGGGCAATGATCGCCGAAGGCGAGTTCGAGCGCGCGCTCCTGTTCTGCGGTACCGGAATGGGCATACATATTGCCGCCTCCAAATGTCCGCATGTGCACGCGGGCGTGGTGGAGAGCGTTCCCGCCGCGCTGCGCGCCATTACGGGCAACGGCGTCAACGTACTGGCCATGGGCGCATTTTACGTTGCCCCGCAGATGGGCTGCGATATTGCCGACGCGTACCTGAACGCCTCGCTGGGCAGCGGCTACGAATGGTGGCACAACTTCTACGAGTTCCATAAGCTCGCCATTGACGAACTGGAAGCGTTCGACTACGAAGAGTACAAGAAAAACGGCTTCAAACTGAAGCATCTGGGCGATTTCCCGCTCAAGCTCGAGACGAAGCCGGAAGACTGACGCACAGGGGTCAATGCCATTACGGAGGCGGCAAATGCAGCTCAGAATAATGAGTTTCAATACGCAGCACTGCATGAATTTCGTCACCCGGAAGATCGATTTCGAGATCATGGCGGAAACGATCCGTGAAGCCGGGGCGGATGTGATCGGGCTGCAGGAGATCCGCGGGGAAGGAGAGCACCGGGGCGAGTACGAGGCGCAGGCGCAGATACTGGGCGAAATGCTGGGATTTAATTATTACTTTGCCGAGGCGATCCGTTTCGGCGGCGTGGATCCGTACGGCAACGCGCTGCTATCGCGCTATCCGATCACCCGGGCAGATACGGTGAAGATACCGGATCCGGTAATACGCCTGATCCCCGGCGGATATTATGAAACGCGCTGTGTGTTGTCGGCAGTCCTGGATATCGGAACTGCGGACGGACTCAACGTACTGGTGAGCCATTTCGGTCTAAACCCGGACGAGCACCGGCTGGCGGTGAAAACGGTGGCCGGACTGATCCCGCGGGAACGCGGCGTGTTTATGGGCGATCTCAATATGAAGCCGGGCAATCTCAAACTGCGGCCGGTCCGGAAGAAACTCACCGACACCGCGGCGTTTCTGGCGCAGGGGGACAACGGGTACACGTTCCCGTCCGACAGCCCCAACCGTAAGATCGATTATATTTTTGTGACAAAAGATCTCGAAGTGAACGCGAGCCGGGTCTACCCGAAGATCGCGTCGGATCACCGGGCGCTGGTGGCGGATATAACGCTGCCGTCCGGAGTCTGATTTCGAAAGGAGAGAGTCAAGATGAAGAAAGTATTTGCGGTATTGACCGCGCTGATGCTGCTGGCGGGGATGATGCTGTCCGCGCTGCCTGCCGCGGCGGCGGAACCGCTGGAGATCGTGAACGGGCCGTCGAACTACGTTGTCCCCGAGGGTATGAACGTGATGTATTCCGTGAACGCCACGGGCAGCGATCTGAGCTATGAATGGTTCCTGCGCTATCAGGGCGCGGATTATCCGCTTATGGACACGCCGGAGACGATCAGCGCGTCCTGGCATGATTATATTGACGGAGTCACGCTGTCTCCCACCGGGGCGGACATCACCCTTGAAAACGTCAAACTCGGCCTCGACGGCGCGAAGATCTACTGCATCGTTAACGGTTCCGGCAGCGTGGCGGTGACCGGGCTGGCGCATATTTCCGTCCAGAAGGTCACGAAAACAACGCTGAAGCATATCACGAAGTTCGCAGTCAAACATGTTGTCAACACGACGCTGGACAAACTCGTGAAGATCCCGGTCAAGATCACCGAAGAGTCCGGCTACGATTACGCTTATCAGTGGTACGAGACGCACGACGGCACGCTGGAACACATTCAGGCGCTCCTGTATGAGAATGAGATGGTGCTGATCCCGGATACTTCGAAAACGGGCACCAAGTACTATGTCTGCATGGTTGAAGTGAGCAAAGGCGGGCAGAAACTGTACGGCTACACCGAGGTCTGCCGGGTCAACGTCCGCGACCCCAACGAGGACAGCGCACTGACTTCCGGCGTGGATCTGCAGAAAGAGCCGAATAAGAAGACGTACAAGGGCGGCGAAGCGATCGATCTATCCGGAATAAGAATGCGCGTGTATTCGGAGCAGGGTTTCTGGGATCTGACGGACAAGAGCAAGATAAGCGTATATCCTAACAATGTATACAGCTCCGAGCAGAAACGGCTGGTAGTGGAATACGACGGTTTCGCCGCGCAGTACAATATCACGGTTTCGGGCGGCGCGTCGGCGGGCAGCTCGTTCAGCATTTACCCGGTCTCCGAACAGCATTATTACACGTACATTCCGCACGAGGCGTTTTCACTGGAGGCAGCTGCCAAGAACGCGAACGGCGAGGTAACGTTCAAGTGGTACGAGTCGAACGAAAAAGGCGAGCGCAAGGAGCTTTACGCGGAGGGCAGCAGGGTCGATTTTCCCAACGGTCTGTATATTGAGGAGGCCACTATCCACCGCTATTATCTGTGCGTTGCCACCTGTGACGGCAAAGAGGACAGCCTGCTGTTCTCGGCGCTGCTGATACCGCCGGACTACAATCCGCCCGATGATCCCACGAACGCGCCCACGAGTAAACCGACCGATCCGCCCACGGCAGTGCCCGCAACGGCGGTGCCGGCTACGGAAGTTCCGGCAACGGCAGCACCGGCGACTCAGGTACCCGGCGGCGACGCAACGGCGGTGCCCGGAGACTACGCGACTGCCGAACCCGGCGTTGACGTTACGCCCGAGCCCGGGGACGATGTGACCGCTGAGCCCGGCGGTGACGCCACGGCGGTGCCCGGCGGTGACGCGACAACGGTACCAGGCGGCAGTTCCGGCAAGGATAAAGACAACGGCAAAAACGCGGAGATAATCAAGGGCGTGATCATTGCCGGCGGAATTCTCGGCGCCGCGGTGATAATCGGCGTCTTTATGCTGATCATTTCGAAGAAGAAATAAGCGATCGCGGTATTAACTGATTCCGGCACGGCTTAAAAGGGGAGCCCCGGGGCAGCGGCTTCGGGGCCCGCTTTTTGGAGTTTTTTATTACAGTATGGCAGATCTCATCTCAAGCGGATCAACGGACAATAAACTGACGTATGATCGTCCCGGAGGCGGCATTTCCACTTTCGAGATGGTGCTGTTTGCCATGCTCGGCGCGGTCACTTTCTGTTCAAAGCTTCTGATGGAAGCGCTGCCCAACATTCACCTGATCGGCATGTTCACGATGCTGTTCGCGCTGGTGTTCCGGGTACGCGGTCTGATCCCGCTGTACATTTTTGTTTTTCTTACCGGCCTGTACGCCGGCTTCAACGTCTGGTGGATCCCGTATCTGTATATCTGGACGATACTGTGGGGCGTGACGATGCTGCTGCCCAGGAAAATGTCGTGGAAAGCGCAGGTCATCGTATACCCGATCGTATGCGCACTGCACGGACTGAGCTTCGGCACGCTGTACGCGCCGGCGCAGGCGCTGTTCTTCCACTTGAATTTCAGTGGTACGCTGGCCTGGATCGCCGTCGGCTTCAAATGGGATCTGATTCATGCCGCGGGCAATTTCTGCGCGGGCATGCTGGTCTATCCGCTCAAAAGGCTGATGCAGAAGCTGATGAAGGGAAAACCGCTTTAAGACGGCAAATGGCAAATGGCAAATGGCAATGGGCAGAGGGCAAGGGCCGGATCAATTGTAAACTTTTTATGTAGTTATGTATAAATTGCCCGGTTGAGGGCAATTTTTTTATTGCAATCCCGGCGGCGATGCGGTAAAATAAATACGATTTTGATCTTTATCCCTTAGGGTCAAATTAATCTGGTAGGATGGGAAGGAGAAAACAACATGCAAAGCAAGATTTTAACGAAGACATTGTCCGTGGTTCTTGCGCTGGCTATGGTTGTCGGCCTTTGGAGCGGCAGCTTCGCGACTAAAGCGAATGCGGCGGCGAACAACGGCGGCAAAAAGAATGTCAGTTACACCAAGGTCGAGAATCTGGGCAACGGTCGTCTCTTTGCAGACAAACAAAAGGTAAAAGAGTTCGAAGAAGCTTACGTGAAAGACGGTATGGTACGTGTATCTATCGTGCTTTCCGAAAAATCGGCTCTCCAGAAAGGTTTCTCAACAAGCCTTGCCGGCAATGCCGACGTAGAGGCTTACCGCGCGGAGCTGCGCACGCAGCAGAATGTGCTGGCTGACAGGATCTCGAAGACGGTTCTGGGCGGTGAAAAACTTGACGTAGTGTGGAACATCACACTGGCCGGCAACATGATCTCGGCGAACGTGCCCTACGACAAGATCGAAGAGATCAGCATGGTGCGCGGAGTTGAAAAAGTTGTCGTTGAGGCTCTCTACGAACCGATGAAAGGCGAGACCGTAACCCTGCAGCCGCTGATGTCCGGCGCTTCCGCTATGGTCGGTTCTTCTTACGTTTGGGAAGAAGGATATACCGGTCTGGGCGGCAGGATCGCTATCGTTGACACCGGTCTCGACACGAACCACGAACTGTTCGATCCCGAGGCCCTCGAGTTCGCGATCGAAGAGTCCGGCAAGAATGTTGAGCTGCTCACCGCGTCGGAAATTGCCGAAGTGCTTGAGTATCTTAACATTTATTACAAAATCGGAGATCCGGATCTGACTGCCGAAGATCTGTACGTCAACACCAAAGTGCCTTTCGGCGTGAACTACATTGACAACGATCTCGACATCACCCACGATAACGACGGCCAGGGCGACCACGGTTCTCACGTATCCGGTATTGCCGCCGGCAACCGCTACGTCACCGATGACGAAGGCGGCTTCGTGAAATCTCTCGATAAAGTCCAGACTCAGGGCGAAGCTCCCGACGCTCAGCTGCTCGTTATGAAGGTGTTCGGCAAAGGCGGCGGCGCGTACGATTCCGACTATCTGGTCGCTATCGAAGACGCGTTCGTGCTGGGCTGCGACTCGGTCAACCTGTCTCTCGGCTCCGCTATGGCCGGTATGGCCACCAGCCCGACGTATCAGGCTATCATTGACAGTTTCGCGTATTCGGATACCGTGGTATCCATTTCCGCGGGCAACGCTTATCAGTGGGCCAACATGTACGGCGTCGATCTGTACAGCGATGACGTCAACTACAGCTCGCTGGGCAGCCCCGGTTCGTTCGGCAACGCGCTGACGGTCGCTTCTGTCGACAACGGCGGATACGTTTACCTTGACCTTGGTATCGGCATTCCGTTCTTTGTCACCGAGACTTCCGGTTACGGCAATGAACCCATTGCCACCATCGCGGGCGATCACGAGTACGTATACCTTGACTCCGTCGGAACGGACGAAGAGTGGGCCGCGCTGGCTGAGTATGTCGATGGCAAGATCGCGGTCTGCAACAGAGGCACGACTTCTTTCTATCAGAAGGTCAACGCCGCTGCCGATGCCGGCGCTATTGCCGTCATCATAGTCAACAACCAGGCCGGCGTCATCAACATGAACCTGACCGGTATCACCACGAACATTCCCGCGGTCTCCGTTACTCAGGAAACCGGTATGTACCTCAAGTATCTTTCCACTGACTACCCTGAGGTCGGGGATCTGAAAGTATATGCCGGCGCTATTTCCGTTGCGGAATCCGGCGAAGGCGAATACCTGATGAGCGACTTCTCCTCCTGGGGCGTTCCCGGCGATCTCAGCCTTAAACCCGAGATCACCGCTCCCGGCGGATCCATTTACTCGGTCGAAGGTCTGTCTGCCGACGGCAAACATTACCAGACCATGTCCGGTACCTCCATGGCCGCTCCGCAGATCGCCGGTCTTTCCGCGCTGCTCGGTCAGTACATCCGTGAAAACGGGCTTGAGGAAAAATCCGGTCTGACCAGACGCCAGCTGATCACCAGCTTGCTGATGTCCACGGCTGTTCCTCAGATGGAACCCGGTTATTACTACTACTCCATTATGAAGCAGGGCGCCGGTCTTGCGGACGTTTATGCCGCGATCAACGCCAAGTCCTTCATTACCGTTGACGCTGTTGCCGAGGCCGCTCCCGCGAGCGCCGCGACATCTATCGCTGACGGCAAAGTTAAAGTTGAACTGGGCGTTGTTGAGGGCGACGAATTCGACGCGCTGTTCTCTATCCACAACTACTCCGACGAGGATATCGCGTACTACCTGAGCGCGGACTTCTTCACGCAGTACACCGATGAAGAGTACAGATATAAGGATACCGATCCGCTGTATCTGGCGACTGTGTGGACAATCGACGGCGAGCCCTACGAGGGCCTTGACGCTCACAACTACGACTTCAACGGCGACGGCGTTGCCAACGTGCTGGATGCGCAGTGGATCCTTCGCTGCCTCGTTGACGAAGATGCTGAACTGTTCAACGAAGAGTACGCTGACTTTGACGGCGACGAAGATATCGATACCTACGACGCGCGCCTGGCGTTTGAAGCCATGAAAGACGCGGCGCTGGTGATCCCCGCCGGCGAGACCGTGCAGGTCGCGCTCAATGTCTCCGGACTTGAAGAAGAGTTCGACAGATACGAAAAAGGCAACTACATCGAAGGCTTCATCTTCGTTACCGAAGGTGACACCGAAGACGGCGCGCTGGGTGTGCAGCACTCCATTCCTGTGTTCGGTTATTACGGCGACTGGTCCGCTCCGTCGATGTTCGATACGGCATCGTTCCTTGAGTTCTATTATGACGAAGATGCCAAGGTTCCGTATATGGCATACGCCATCGGCGAAGACTGCCTTGATAACAAGATCTTTACAGTTATCTATCCCAACGCAGACGATGCTTATATGCTCGGCGGCAACCCGATCGTTTATGATGAAGAGTATCACCCCGAACGCAACGCGATGAGTTCCGACTCAATGGTCAAATCCGCGCAGTACGGCCAGATCCGCAACGCTGCCGCGGGCCGCTTCTACGTGACCAACAAGTACGGGAAAGTACTCACTCAGCAGACGTACGGTTCTTCGTACGCGGCATACTACCACTACAATCAGTCTAAGTACATGCAGTCCTCTACCAGCACCACTGTGAATTTCATGCCGGCGCTGTACAAGGAAGGCACTGAACTGATCCTGAATTATCAGCTGATCCCCGAGTATTACGTGGACGCTAACGGCGGAGCTTTGTGGGATGAAGTTGATAAGGACGGCACGACGTTCTCGCTGCCGGTCGTCATTGACGATACCGCTCCGTTCATTGTCGGTGCTGAGTATTATGATGATTACGGATATCTCTTTGTATCCGCACATGACAATCAGTACATCGCCGCGGTCGCGCTGTTTACCGAAGACGGTGAACTGGTGGACTACTACGGCGCGGTCGAAGACGAATCGGTCCGTCCGGGCGAGCAGATCGACTATCCGTTCGATATTTCCGCTTACGCTGAAGAGAACCATTACCTCGTTGAGGTCTATGACTACGCGGCCCACGTATCCACTTACAAGATCAATCTGACTCCCGAAGAGTTCGAAGATCCCGATGTGTACGTTGAGGTCACCCCTGATGAAGGCCTTATCATCAACAACGGCACGCTGCAGCTGTCCGCTGACGTCTATCCGTGGGGCTTCCCGGAGGATCTGGTATACTGGTCTTCTTCCGATGAAAGCATTGCGGTAGTTGACGACAACGGTCTGGTGACCAGCGTTTACAAAGGCGATGAAGACGTTGACGTCATTATCACCGCGACTTCCGCATATGATGAGACCAAGTCTGCCGAGTGCGTTGTACACATCATGGTAGTTGATACCTTGCTTAACGGTTTCATCTGGGATGAAGTGGGCGACATCTGGTTCAGCGAGTTTAATGTTTCCAAGTTGCCGGAGTATAAGAAACTCACCGACGCACCGCTTAATGCTGCGATCGCCAGCGCCGCTTACGCGAGCAACGGCAAACTGTACGCGTACACCTTTGATGACACCAACGGTGACGGTTATGTCTACACGTTCGATACTGCTTCCGGCGAGCTTGCTGAAGTCGGTTATGCTCCTTTAAGCTATACCGACCTTGCGACCTCATCCAGCCTGGGCAGAAATTACCTGGTCGGTACTCTGGAGAATTACCTTGTTATAGTCAATCCTGTAAACTGCAGCTATGTCGGTTTCTTCGACGTGGCAGATGAAATTCAGGGCAGTTATCTGGTCGGCGTTGCTTACATGCAGACCGCCAGAACTGCGTACGGTATGGCTGATTATTTCTTCCTTGTTGATGACATGGGATATCTGTACTATACCGCTATCCTGCGTTACCAGGGCAGCTACGCGTACTTCGGCATTAATACTCTGGCTGAGGACGAGGATGAGTATATCAAGTTCGGCGACGGCGTGGATGTTGACTGCTACCAGTCTCTGTACTTCGACGGCGAGAGCCTCTTCTGGAGCCGCTTCAACTATACGGACAACGTTGTTGAACTTATAATGTTCTACGATGTATTCGGTGAATACAGCTTCATCTCCAGCCAGGGCGAGTTCCCGACGGGTGTGTGGCCGGTGGCCGGTCTGTTCGAAGATCGGAACCGCGATGCTTCCGGCGGCAACGTATTCGTTCCGTCTACCGAGCTTGAAATCCGCGGCTTTGCTTCTGAGGACAAGATCGAAAGATCCGGCGACAAGATCGAAGAATTCAAGGCTGCCGCAGGCCGCATCGGCCGCGCTGACGGCACGCACAGCGTAACGACTGAAGTTACTGTCAACGTCAACGCCGATGAACTCTCCAAGAACGGTTTCGTTTGCGTTGAGATCCCGGATACCGCCGAGCTGATCTCCGTTGAGAGCAACGCTCAGTATTGGGAGTACTGCCTGAATGAGGAAGAATACGAGGTCGAAGGCAGCGACAATAACGGCCAGACCGCTGAGCTGTCCGAGACCATCCTGAACTTCGCGTTCGTTGACCTCGATGGCATTCCGGCCGGCCAGCCGATGCTCACGCTCAAGTTCGCCAACGGCAGCACGGGCGTAGTAACGATCTACACCTATGACATCAACGAAGACGATGCTCAGTATCTGATCGAGACTGTCATCCTCGGTGTTGTAGAAGTCTACCACGAGATCCACACCTACGCGGCGGAATGGGATTGGTATCAGGTTGACAACGGCGATTATGCCGCTACCGCTACTCTGAACTGCACGCTGAATGACGGTGCTCCCGAGTACGTCATTGACGCGGATATCACCAAAGAGTTCACCGACACGACGGTCAAGTTCATTGCCACCGTGGAACTCGAGGATACCGGCGATGTGTTCACCGATGAGCTGGAAGTTCCGATCGCGAAGATCGTCGGCAGAACGATCAATCTGGGCGAGAGACTCAGCATTTCGCTGATCTACGGCGTCGCGGATGAGATCCTTGAAGACGAAGAAGCGTTTGCGGTCATTACCTTCGGCGAAGAGACTGACGAAGTGCTCCTTTCCGAGTGCCGCGACGGTAAATACTTCTGGTTCACCAAGGAGATCAAACCCACTCAGATGCGCGATGCGTTAAGCGTCGAGATCTTCACCGGCGATGGTCTGCCCGTTTACACGTTCGATAAAGACGGCAACAACATCACCGGCGAGCCCTATGAGTTCACGATGCAGATGTATTTTGATCTGGCGAAAGACAGCGATTACGAGAATCTGCCTGAACTTGCGGAAGCGCTTGAGCAGTACGGCAATGCCGCTCAGATCTACTACGATTACAACGCGGAAGACATCACCGTTTCTGACGCGGTCACCGCAGTTACCGCGGATGACGTTGAGGACTTCGCGCCTGTGATCCCCGAAGATCTTACGGTCAACCTTACCGGCACTAAAGCCGCGCTGGTACTCGACAGCACTGTAACGTTGAGAGTCCGGTTCAACTTCGCGAAAGGCACTGATTACTCGAACTATGTGTTCAAGATCGATGGCGAGGAAGTTGACTTCGTTAAACTCAACAAGACCAGCTGCTACCTTGAACTTACCGATATCTGGCTCACCAGACTGGATGAGGTCCACACCTTCTCCGTCAGCGACGGCAGCGATGAGTATGTTGTGGAATACAGCGTGCTCGGGTATGTCTACACTGCGCTGACCAGCGATGCTGCGACCGTTGAGCTCCAGAACATGATGAGTGCGCTCTACCTGGTAAGCGAAGCGGCAGCCGCCTATTACGGCGAATGATTTGACGCACCGGTCTGCCGCGTAAAAATAAAATAAAAAAAATATTTTTGCGCGGCAGATTTTTGTGTTGACATCCGTACGAATAGTGTAGTATAATCCCCGTGAACTGGTTTTATTCCGGTTTCACGTTGAAGAGTTGCTCCCGCTGACGCGGCGGGTATGCATAAGGGGGTAAAGTTATGAAGAAAGAGTACGAAAGAGCCGAACTCGAGATCATGCTTGTTGCTGCTGATGTTGTCACTGCCAGCGAGGGCGGTACTCCGTGGCTTTCCACTGAGGACGAAGAGATCTGAGTAATAAGTTTATTTGATTAATTGAGAAGGTCGGAATGCCGGCCTTCTTTTTTTTGTCAAACAGTTGTTAACATTTGATTCGATTGACAACAAAAACGGTGAATGCTACAATTGCCGCCGGAGGTCAATGAAATGAACAGGATCGCTAAATCAATACTTGCGCTGCTGCTGGCGTCAATGATGCTGCTGACATACGCATGCGGAATACGGGATACGGCAGGGGAGGCCACGGCGGAATTGACCGCTGCGCCTACCGAGCCGGTCGTTATATTGCCCACGGAAGAGCCAACGGCAGCTCCTACGGAAGAGCCTACAGCTGAGCCTACCGCCGCTCCGACGGAAGAGCCTACAGCTGAACCTACGGCCACGCCGACGCCGGAGCCTACAGCCACGCCGACGCCGGAGCCCACGGCCACGCCTACGCCGGAGCCCACGGCCACGCCCACGCCGGAGCCTACGGCCACGCCGACGCCGAAACCCACGGCTACGCCAACGCCGAAACCCACAGCTACGCCTACGCCCAAACCCACAGCAACACCTACGCCGAAACCCACGGCCACACCGACGCCGAAGCCCACAGCTACGCCTACGCCCAAGCCTACAGCTACGCCGAAGCCTACGGCCACGCCTACACCGGCGCCCACGGCAGATGCCAACGGCTACGTCAACACCGCGGAATACCGGCTGTCGTACACGGTGGGTATCGATGATCTGGGACGTACGCTTACCGATGGCAGCGCGAACAATACCGAGCGCACCGACCGGCAGGTAGGTATCTTCTATTTCCTGTGGATCGGTTTCCACGGTACGGCGCTGTATGACAATTCGGCGATCGTTGCCCGCGATCCCAATGCGCTCAAATCGGAATCCGCCTGGATGAATGCGGGCGGCGGCGGAGTCAGCGCCTTCCACTTCTGGGGCAAGCCTATGTTCGGTTATTATCCCTCCAGTGAAAAGTGGGTGATGCGGAAGCATGTGCAGATGCTGACCGATGCCGGCGTGGATTTCCTGTGCTTTGACACTACCAACGCGTTCACGTATACCAGCAACGCACTGGCGCTGATGAGTATCCTGAAAGAGTACCAGGACCAGGGCTGGGATGTGCCTAAAGTCTGCTTCTATACCAACTCGTCCTCCGGCGCCACGATCAACAAGATTATTAAAGAAATATATAAAGCCAAGCCTCAGTACGAGAGCCTCTGGTACAACTGGGACGGCAAGCCGATGATCGTCGGCGACACCAGCGACAGTTCTATTTCCGAAGAAGCCAAGGCGTTCTTCCGCATCAAACGCAGCGTCTGGCCCAACAGCACCCGCTACGCCGACGGTTTCCCGTGGATGGAATTCGGCCGGTTGATGACCTCCCAGGCGGTGTACGGTTTGAACGGCCGCAAGGAAGTCGTCAACGTCTCCGTGGCGCAGCACAACGCGACCTGTACCTTCAGCTACACCGCGTGGTACGGGGCCAACGACCGCACCCGCAGCTGGCACAACGGCAAAAACGACAAGTCCGAGAACGCATATTTCTACGGCTACAATTTCGAAGAGCAGTTCAACTGGGCAATCAAGCAAGATCCGGAAATGATATTCATTACCGGCTGGAACGAGTGGATCGCGCAGCGGCAGAGCGTCGTTGACACCAACCGCCCGATACGGTTCATTGACAACGCCGATCCCAACTGCAGCCGCGACATCGAACCCATGGAAGGCGGGTACGGTGACAACTACTACATGCAGATGATCTCGCTGATCCGCAAATACAAAGGCGCGCCGGGCAGCACCGGCCGCGATGTCCGGACCATCGACCTCGCGGGCAGTTTCGGGCAGTGGAACGATGTGACCGCGTATTACCGCGACTACGTGGGCGATACGATCAAGCGCAACAATACCGTGTTTGAAAGCAAAGTTGACAACACCAACCGCAACGATATCGTCGAAATGAAAGTCTGCGAAGACGCGGACAACGTCTACTTCTTCGTTAAGACCGCCGCCGCGATCACCGATCCCGGCACCAACGACTTCGACAATAAAGGCTGGATGACGCTGTACATATCTACCGATCTGAACACCGGCTGGAAGGGGTACGACTACGTGATCAACTACCGGGCGCCGGAAAACGGCGAGACTTCCGTGGGCCGGCTGGCGACCTCGGATTCCTACAGCGTGACCGAATGCGGCCGCGCACAGATCCGGATCGCGGACGATCTGCTCATGCTGAGCGTGCCGAAAACGGTACTGGGCCTCGGTGAAAGCGCGGACTTCGCGTTTAAATGGGCGGACAACAACACCGTCGGCGACGTATTCAGTTTCTATAAAAACGGAGACGCCGCGCCCATCGGCCGGGCAATGTACCGCTACGGCAGCTGATACTGCGGAAAGCGCTCAGGCGTTTTCTGCTGTACCCGAAGCCCCGCTTTCCGCGGGGCTCTTTTTTTCGGCTTGACATCATATTTGTACTAATGTATAATACATTTTCGGCACGATAAATGCCGGTTTGACCGACAAATTGGCCGAAAAGAACAAAATTATTATCAACAAGGAGTGTGCATTCTATGAGTATGTATAACAAGAAGAGCGTAGAAGACATTGACGTCGCCGGCAAGAAAGTTATAGTCCGCGTCGACTTCAACGTGCCTTTTGACGCCGAGGGCAATATCACTGACGACAAGCGTATCAAAGGCGCTCTTCCCACTATTAAATATCTCGTTGACCACAACGCTAAAACTATACTCGTCTCCCATCTGGGCAGACCGAAGGGACAGTTCAATCCCAAATATTCCATGGCGCCCGCGTCCGCGCGCCTCGCGGAACTGCTGGGCAAACCGGTGATCCAGGCGGCCGATGTTGTCGGTCCCGACGCCGAAGCCAAAGCCGCCGCGCTGAAAGACGGCGAAGTGCTGATGCTGGAAAACGCACGTTTCCACGCGGAAGAAGAAAAGAACGATCCCGAGTTTGCCAGAAAGCTGGCCAGCTTCGCGGAGATCTTCGTCAATGACGCTTTCGGCACCGCGCACAGAGCGCACGCTACCACCGCCGGTCTGGCTGACTATCTGCCCGCCGTTTCCGGCATGCTCATCGAGAAAGAGATCAGCATCATGGGCAAAGCGCTGGAGAACCCCGACAGACCGTTCGTTACGATCCTGGGCGGCGCGAAAGTTGCCGACAAACTCAGCGTTATCGAAAACCTGATCAAAAAAGCGGACACCCTCATTGTGGGCGGCGGCATGACGTTCACGTTCCTGGCCGCGCAGGGCTACAAAGTGGGTAAATCCCTCGTTGACGAAAGCAAGATCGACTACTGCCGCGACATGATGGCGAAAGCCGAAGCGGCGGGCGTCAAGATCCTGCTGCCCGTTGACTGTGTCTGCACCGCCGGTTTCCCGGATCCGGTCAACGCGCCGGTCGAGACCGTTACAGTGAGCATTGATGCCATTCCCGACGATATGATGGGTCTTGACATCGGTCCCGAGACCGACAAGATCTTCTCCGAGGCGGTCAAAAACGCCAAGACCGTGGTCTGGAACGGACCTATGGGCGTTACCGAGAATCCGGCGCTGGCCCGCGGCACTATCGCGGTGGCCGAGGCGCTTTCTCATACGGACGCGGTCACGATCGTTGGCGGCGGCGACTCCGCGGCGGCAATCGAGAAGCTCGGCTTTGCCCACACTATCACGCATATTTCCACCGGCGGCGGTGCTTCCCTCGAATTCCTTGAGGGCAAGGTACTTCCCGGTATTGCATGCCTCGAAGATAAGTAATTATTTGATCAATTGCGGCGGACCGCGGGAATACCCCGCGCCGCCGCGCCTCACTGCATATTTGGACTGAAATAGTATAATAAGGGGTATTTATCATGAGTAAGAGAAAAAGAATTATTGCCGGCAACTGGAAAATGAACAAAACGCCTTCCGAGGCTTCCAAATTTATCAAATCGCTCAAGCCGCTGGTCAAATCCAGCCGCAACGAAGTAGTGTGCGCGGTCCCGTTCACCGCCATCCAGACGGCGATCACCGCCGCCCGCGGCAGCCGGATCAAGATCGCGGCGCAGAACATGCATTTTGAGGAAAAAGGCGCGTATACCGGCGAGATCTCCGGCGAGATGCTTAAGGATATGGGTGTCAGATACGTTATTATCGGTCACTCCGAGCGCAGACAGTATTTCGGCGAGACCGACGAGACCGTGAACAAGAAAGTCCGAGCGGCGTTCAACTACGGTCTGAAACCCATCGTTTGCGTGGGCGAATCGCTGGCGCAGCGTGACGCGGGCCTGACCGCGGAACTGGTGCGTTACCAAGTCAAAGCGGCGCTCCTGGGCATCACCGCGCAGCAGGTCAGCAAACTGGTCATCGCGTATGAACCCATCTGGGCGATCGGCACCGGCCGCACCGCCACCGCGGCGCAGGCGGAAGAAGTCTGCAACATCATCCGCGATACCGTCAAAGAACTCTACGGCAGACAATATGCTTCCGCGGTGCGCATCCAGTACGGCGTCCTCGATGACCCTCACAACTGGTGCTA
>JAFZSK010000100.1 GCA_017620915.1 Clostridia bacterium
CCCGAGGCACCTTTAATACTTCCGGTGACGATAACGGAGAGGACACACCTGTTCCCATACCGAACACAGCAGTTAAGCTCTCTTGTGCAGACGATAGTTGGTTGGAGACGACCTGTGAAAATATGTAGTCGCCGGATCTTTTTTGAAGGCTCTGTGCAAAAAGGCGCAGGGCCTTCTTCTTTTGTTTCGAGCGCCGCGGCGTCATCACCCGGTTCGCAGTCCATTGTCATTTGCCCCTTGCCATTTGCCGTTTTCCACGTGCCTTGTGCTATTGATTCCATGGGCGGAAGATGATACAATATTGACAACAATTATTTTCGGGAGGAACGGGAAATGAAAAAAATGAGGATCATTTGTTTTGTATTGTGCGCGGTATTGGCGGCGGGGATGTTGACCGTGTTGACCGCGGGGAGTATGCGCGCGAATGCGGCGGAAACAGCAACGGAAGCGCCGGTTGCCGCGGAGAACGAAGAAGGCAAGACGCTGCCGAGCGAGCTGGAGCAGTTTATTGCCGACTGGGGCGAGCCCTCCGAAGGCATCGCGGGGCAGACCGAGTACGTCATCGATTTTGAGGATTACGACGTTGACACCGACTTCTCTCAGCTGGACGATCTGCTGGAAGACTGGCTCATCAACAACGCCACCGGCGACTACATCACCAAAGTCGTGGCGGACAAAGACGGCAACAAATACCTCGAATTTGCGCCCTTCGGCCAGATGTACCTGAGCGAAGGCATCACAAACAAATACGTTTTTTCCTGCGATGTCAAAGCGCCCGCCAACCAGGGCTTCGGCATATTCATCCGATCTACCGGCGAGACCGGCATCAACCCGTATTTTGAAGACGACCAGAGCGGCCACGACATCATGGGCATCGGCCCGTCCGGCGTGTACGTCATTCCCAACGAAAAATCCATAAAAATTTACATCAAATATTACGACGAGCGCAAATCCTCCGATGCGGGCAAAAAATATCTGAACAACAAAGTCGTCACGATCAAGTCGCCGGACAGTTTTTCCAGTGATTTTCAGAAGTTGACGTTCGTTGACTACGGAAACGGCGCGAAGATCTTCATCAACGGGGCGCTGGCAGCCACGCTGGAGTTCTCGGACATCGTTGACGGCTACGACGAGCTGCTCTCCGAGTGCAAGTATTACTCGCACGTGCTGGTCTATGACAACACCGGCAAGCAGAAAGCCGAAGTCAAAGACGCGCTGGTCTGTGCTGACTACAGCGTGCTCGCCATCGGCATGCGCATCAACAGCGCCGAGGTGGACAATATTGCCGTCACCCAGTACGAGGACAAGATCGAGAGCATCGAAGTTGACCCCGCGTCCAAGGCAGATTACCTCGTGGGAGACAATTACGCGTCGAACATCAACCTGATCGTTAAATACGATACCGGCGCCACCAAAAAGGTCGCGCTGGGCGCCGAAGCGCTGGAAGGTTTTGACACCTCCGCTGCGGGGGACAAGACCGTAAAGATCACCTACAAAGGCCTCGAGACCGAATTCACGATCCGCGTGAGCGAACCCCCCGAACCCACCGAAGCGCCGCAGCCGACCGATGCGGCCAAACCCACCGAGGCGCCTAAGGCCACCGACAATGCCGGCGACGACACGAAACAAAGCGACAGCAACAAAAAGGCGTTGACCGTCGGGCTCATAGCGGGCGGCGTGCTGATCGTTGCCATCGCGGCCGTCGCGGTGATCCTGTCGCAGAAAAAGAAAAAGGGTTGATCAATATGCTTAAAAAAGTGTGCAGCGGCATGGCCGCGGGCCTGCTGATATCCATCGGCTGCGCCGTGTTCCTGGCCTGCGACAACAAATACGTCGGCAGCGTGATGTTCTCCGTTGCCCTCCTGTCCATCTGCCTGTTCGGTGTGGCGCTGTACACCGGCAAGATCGGACTGATGGTGCAAAGCCATGGCCGTGACGATTTCGCGACGCTGCTGCTGGGGCTGCTGGGCAATACGCTGGGCGTTACCGCCGGCGGATTCGCGCTGAGCTACGCGCTGCCGAAGCTGAAAGAGGCGGCGGCCGTGTTGTGCGAAGCAAAATTGACCACGCAGGAATGGGGCCAGACGCTGCTGCGCGGAATGTTCTGCGGCGTGCTGATGTATGTTGCCGTCAGCATTTTCCGGAACACCAACAAAGTCATCGGCATCCTGTTCTGCATTCCCGTGTTTATTCTGAGCGGGTTCGAGCATTCCATCGCGGACATTGGCTACTTCGCGTGCGGAAATATCGTCTCCTGGGACGCGTTTTTGTTCATCTGGACGGTGATCCTGGGCAATACGCTGGGCTCGCTGCTGATCTCCGGACTGATACAGATCGCCGCCGGAAGCGCGAAGGGCAACGCAAAAAGCGGCGCGGGCAACGCGAACAGTGCGAGACCCAAAAAACGCCGCTGAATAAGCTTTAAACGCTCTGTATTAATTACTTTTTGGTCTTGATCAGACCGCGCAGGATCGACGACAGGCCGCCGCGCAGGACGGAGGACAATGCCGACGTTGCCGCCCGCTTCCCGATGGTAGCGGCGTCAGAAGTCTTGCCGCCGAGCAGCGAATTGACCACGTTAGTACTCACCGAGCGCGCGGCAGACGAAGTGGCGCTGTTCACGGCGCGCTTCGCCAGCGTGCTTCCGGTGGACTTTTTAGAAGAAGAATTTCCTTTAGCCGAGGCTTTCTGCTGCGCTTTCTGCGCCTGCGCCTCGGCTTTAGCGGCTTCAGCTTCCTGCGCGAGGATGGCGTTGGCCTCGTTTATCAGCTCGTAGGCGGATTCGCGGTCAACATTCTCCCGATATTTCGCATTGAACGGGTCGCCCGCAATAATATTGTCCACGATATCCGCCTCGGCAGGACCGATCAGGCTCTGCGGCGGCAATATCTTTGCGTTTTCCACTATTGACGGCACGCCGTTCTCGTCCAGGAAACTCACCAGCGCCTCGCCGGTGCCCAGCGCCATCAGCGCCTCTTCCGTGTTGAACGCGGGGTTGGTACGGAACGCCTTGGCCGCCGCGCGTACCGATTTCTGCTCCGCCGGGGTGTACGCCCGCAGCCCGTGCTGCACGCGGTTGGAAAGCTGCGCCAGCACGTCGTCCGGAATGTCCGACGGCGACTGCGTTACAAAATACACACCGATGCCCTTGGACCGGATCAGCTTCACTATCTGCACGATCTTCTGCACCAGCGCTTTCGGTGCACCGTCGAACAGCAGATGCGCTTCATCGAAGAAGAATATCATCCGGGGCTTCTGCAGGTCGCCGACCTCGGGCAGTTTTTCGAACAATTCGGACAACATCCACAGCAAAAACGTGGCGTACACCGTGGGGCTGTTGATCAGTCGCGCGGAGGACAACACGTTTATGTACCCCCGCCCGTCCGAGTCGCACTTCATCCAGTCGTAAATGTTGAGCGCGGGCTCGCCGAAAATGATGTTGCCGCCCTGGTCCTCGAACGCGAGCAGCGCGCGCTGGATGGCGCCGATGCTGGCGGAGGAAACGTTGCCGTATTCGGTGGTGAATTCGGCGCGGTTGTCGCCGACATATTTGACCATCGCGCGCAGGTCCTTCAGGTTCAGCAGCAGAAGCCCCAGGTTGTCCGCGACCTTAAACACTATGTTGAGCACGCCCGTCTGCACTTCGGTCAGCCCGAACAGCCGCGCCAGTAAGAGCGGCCCCATGTCCGATACCGTGACCCGGACCGGAACGCCTTTTTCCCCGAAAATGTCCCAAAACCGCGTCGGAAACGCCTTGTACTCCCAGTTTTCGATACCAAACCGCGCGATCCGGTTCTGCATGTCCTCGCTGTCGCGGCCGGGCACGGTCATGCCGGTGAGGTCGCCTTTAACATCGCTGAAAAACACGGGCACGCCCAGTTCGGAAAACGATTCGGCCAGCACTTTCATGGTGACGGTCTTGCCGGTACCGGTGGCGCCGGCAATAAGGCCGTGGCGGTTGGCCATTTTCGGCAGCAGATACAGCCGTTTGTCTGAGCTGGCGATCCAGATCTTGTTGTCGTCGTACATAATGAGCCCCTTTCTGTCCGGCGCGTTCGGCCGCCGGTGTAGCATGGTCAATTTTACTCAAAAAACGCGTATTGTTCAAGTGCGGACAACGAAACTTTTCTCTTGCAATCCGGCCCATTTTTGTATAGAATAATAATGCGCATTTTCGGCAAATTGACGGAAATGCGCAGTGATTTGAGCCGCAGATCGCGGCCGAATTGGGTAAATATATACAAAACATTGTTTATTGTTTGGAAAAGGGAGAGTTAGTATGGGACTTTTCGGGAAAAAGAAAGGAAAAACAGTAGTTTTTGTGGATTTTGACCATTGGTGCGTGGCCATGGACAACGTTTTTAAGCTCCAGCCCGCCATTGGTGCCTTCCAGGAGTGGCAGAGATCGCAAAATGCGCCGAAAAAAGTGTATTATTTCGGCAATTTCTCAAATCCGCTGCTGGAGAAAGAAAAAGAGGCGATCGACGCGGAGGGGGCGGAGATCGTTGACACCCGCGACCCGGACAACTACCGCAGCGACCGCACCGATTTCGTCATGCTGGAGTATATCTACCGCTGCCTGATGGAGGAGAAGGACGTTGACACCTTCATCGTGTTCACCGCGGACAACCGCTTTGTCCCCGTCTTCGCGTACCTGCGCAAAGCGGGCAAAAAGGTGGTGCTGTGCGGCGTGCGCGGCTGCCTCGGCGGCAAGCTGAAAGCCGAAGCAGATGAAGTGCACGAGGTGCCCGGGGAAGAGGCGGAACGGAACCGCTACTATGACATGATCATCGACAACTTCCGCTATATTTACCGCCACAAGGAGCGCGGCATCTACCCCACGTTCCTGTCCACCGTGACCACCGTGGCGCGCCTGAACGAGGTGCCCGAGGACGACATCCGCCAGGCGCTGCAGGAACTGATCGACAAAAAGATCGTTTTCAAAACGGAAGTCGTGATGAACCAGGGCGAAAACACCGTGCGCGTTCTGCGTCTGGACAAGAGCCGCGCCATCGAGGCCGGCTTATATGTGACGGATTAACAACGACCGGCCGGAACGGCCGCCGGAGCAGCTCCGGCTCTATTTCAATAGTCAATAAAAAGACCGAATCGCACGTCTGAACGATTCGGTCTTTTTAATTAACTACAGATGTCAACTGAATCTATTGCGTTCTTGACAGCGCCTTATTAGTCGAGGAGTAATCGAAACGGACGAGAAACACATAATAGGAGGTTTAGTATGTTTGACAATGTAGGCAGAAAATTGCAGACGATCGCTGTGATTACTTTTGTGATCGACCTGCTCGGATTGGTTATACTCGGAATGATAGCGATTGCGGAGTATGACGAGGTTTTTGGGGGCGTAATAGCAATTCTTGCCGGGGTATTCGTTTCGCCGGTAATTCTTTATTTGATTTATGGGTTCGGATTATTAGTGGAAAACGCCGAAGAAGAAACTAAAGAGCGCAAAAAAAGACGGGCAAATCAGGAAACCAAAATGGATTTATTAAAGCCGGCAAACAACAAAATTGACGATAACGAGCATTTCGACACTTTCTGTATAAAATGCGGCAACAGATTAAAAAACACCGATAAGTTCTGTGTAAAATGTGGGTGGAAAGTTGAATGTTTGAATAAACAGACGAATTAACCCCGCGTAACATGCGGTTGACAGAATATTACAACGCGTCAGATATCGTTCCGCCCCCCAGCACCACATCGCCGTCGTAGAAGACGGCGGCCTGGCCGGGGGTGATTGCCCGCACGGGGGCGTCGAAGACCATGCGCACGCTGTCCGCGGAGAGCGGGATAACGGTGCAGGGCTGCTCGGGATGGTGGTAGCGGATCCGGGCCTTGCAGCGCACGGGAGAAGCGGGCAGGGGCGAGGGGATCCAGTTGACCGCGGTCACGGTGCATTCGCGGTCGAACATTTCGGCGGCGCGGGCGAGGACGACGCGGTTGGACGCGGCGTCGAGACGGCGCACGTAGAGGGGGGCTTCGGCGGCAATGCCGAGGCCTTTGCGTTGTCCGACCGTGTAGTGGTGGAGGCCGCGGTGGCGGCCGAGGAGGTTGCCCGCGGTGTCAACGACGTCGCCCGCCGGGAAGGTATTGCCCGAAAACCGCTCGATAAAGCCCGCATAATCGCCGTCCGGCACGAAACAAATGTCCTGACTTTCGGGTTTTTGTGCGTTTTCGAAGCTATTTTCTGTGGCCAGTGCGCGCACATCGGCCTTTTCCATGCCGCCCAGCGGGAACAACACGTGCGCAAGCTGCTCCTGAGTGAGCGAATATAGCACATAGCTCTGGTCTTTGGCCGGGTCTAGAGCTTTTTTCAGCAAAAAACGGCCGCCGGTTCGCTCGATCCGCGCATAATGGCCGGTGGCAACATACTCGCACCCCAGCTGTTCCGCCCGCCGCATCAGCGCGCCGAATTTCATGCGCCGGTTGCATACGATGCAGGGGTTGGGCGTGCGGCCGTCAATATAATTCTGCACGAAATCCGCGATCACGCAGTCCCGGAACTCGTTCTGATAGTTGAACACGCAATACGGAATACCCATCGCGGCGCAAACCGATTCCGCGGCGCGAATGTCCGCATCCGCATTGTCGCCTCCTTTGTCGAACAGCCGGAGCGTGCAGCCGATGCAGTCGTAGCCTTGCGATTGGAGTATTGCCGCCGCTGCAGAGCTGTCAACGCCCCCGCTCATTGCCACCAGTACCTTGCTCATGTGCGGCCTCCCAGTTCGTCGATATTGACGTCCTTCTTGTGGTAGATCGGCTTCCACTCGACCTTCATAAACAGCGCGATGATCATGGAGACGCTGCCGATCTTATCAAAAATCGGGAACATCAGAATGTGCCACAGCGCGCGGTACCATTTGAGTTTCGGCACGTGGCGATGCTCGAAGATCATCACGTACAGCGCGGTGAACATGGCGCCGGCCCAGTACGACAGCAGATTCAGCCCGATGCCGCCCAGTATGCCCCACACCGGGCCCCACGCGAAACCGGCCAGTACGATCAGCAGGATCCGCAGGATGAACACCAGCAGCTTGCGGAAGAAACTGAACAGTGAGCGCGGGAAGATCGTGAGCAGCATGTCGTAGGAACAGAAATTCTGCAGGGAATACGGGGGTTTGAAGATGTTGACGAACAGCTTGCCGCCGCTTTCGAAGAATGCCTGGATGTGGCCTTTTGCCCAGCGGATGCGTTGACGCATGACCTGCCGGAACTGCACGGGCTGCTCATCGTAAAACTCGGCGGTGTTCTGGTAGGAGATGCGGTAACCTTTGACCACCGCGTCCGCGCTGAACGCCCGGTCTTCGGTGAGGGAGGTGTACGTCCAGCCCTCGTCGGGGAGGGTCTCGGAAGCGAACAGCATGCCGGTGCCCTGCAGGCGCGTGGTGAGGTGCAGCCACGACGTGCCGCGGTTGGTGGTGCGGATCGTGCGCATCCAGTGGAGCGCGTAGGAGGCGGAGATCCAGTTGTCGTCGAAGTTTTTAGTGTTGCGGTAGGACGTGACGATCTTTTCGCCCGCGTCGAACGCTTCGTTCATGCGGGTAATGTAATCGGACTTGAGCAAGTTGTCCGCGTCGAACACGAAGTAGCCCTCGAACGCGTCGCGGCCGTAGTCGCGCCAGATGCTGTCGAACAGGAACTGCAGCGCGAAGCCTTTGGTGCGGTGCGCGCTGTCAAAACGTTCGTAGCACACGGCGCCGCAGTTTCGCACGATCTCCGCGGTGTTGTCGGTGCAGTTGTCGGCAACCACGAACGTCGTGACGCTCCCGGGATAATCCTGCTTTTTGATGCTGTCCAGCAGGTTCGCGATGACCGCGGATTCGTTGCGCGCGGCGATCAGGATGGCGTATTTGTGGTACCTGCCGGCGGGCCTAAATTTGCGCGTAGTGAAGAAACCCACGATGATGTACAGCGTTTTGGGCAGGTACAGCGCGGATACCACGGTGGCAATAACAGAAAATACTTTTATTATTATATTGATCGTATCGGTCAATTTAACTTCTCCGATCGTTTAACGCTGCCGTCAACCCAGCTCGAACCGGAACTCGTCGCCGTCGCGGCAGTTGTCCCGCTCGAACTTCTTGCCGTCGGGTAGCGTGACGGTGATCGCGAACTTTTTGGCGTCCGGTTTCGTGCGGCGGAGGGAGATGTTGACCGTGCCGAACGGCGTGGGGACGTTGCCTTCTGCCCATTCGGTGTTCAGTACGTACAGGTGCGGCTTGACGCGCAGCGTGCGGTAACCGTCCTTTTCGGGATACGCGCCGAGCACCATCGCCGAGAGCTCGTACGCCGGGGCGGAACTCCAGCCGTGGCACTCGCTGCGGGGACTGTCGGGGTTTTCGCACCAGGTGGTGCAGCGGAAATCCAGCATCTGCTGCCAGCCCGCGAACAGTTTCGGCGCAAATTCATCGTACAGCCCGGTGAGCTCCAGCGCGCGGAACAGGAACGAGCCCATGGAGAACGTGCAGCGGGCAATTTTCGCGTCCGGATCCATCGTACGGCGCATCAGCTGCGTCGCGTCTTTGCCGTTGACAATGCCCGCCAGCACCGCCCACAACGACGTATGCTCGCTGAATTCACGGCGGGTCGGGGTGTTGCGGAACAGCTGGGCGTCGTTGTCGTAGCACTTTTCGCGGATCAGTGCAGTCAACGCCTCCGCCCGCTGCAGATACTCCTTGCTCCGGGCATTGCGGCCGCAATATTCTGCAATATCCGCGGCGTTTTTCATGGCCGCGACCAGCATCATTGACGCCACGGTCAACGGCTCGCCCTCATATCCGCCCGGCGTGATGCCCGCCATCCAGCCCGGCACCCAATCCACGAAGGACCAGTACGGGTTTTTGCCCACGAGCCCGGTGGCGTCGCGGAAGATCTCGAAGGACTCCAGCGCTTTGTCCACGGTGCCCAGGAACTGCGCCGCCTGCCTGCGCGTGTCGTCCGTCGCCGGCGCGTATCTCAGGTACTCGCGCAGCATGATCACCCAGAACAGCGTGAAATTCGGTATGATCTGCGTCATTGTGGACGGATAGTTGGCCTGCAGCATGCCGTTGTATATCTGCGAGCGGCCCAGGTCGGTCACGCTCTTTAAAAGCAGCTTTGTGTCCGCGCTCATGCGCTGCGCGAACCGCATCTCGAGGCAGCTGTCCATGTCGTACTGCTGCTGCTCGAAGTACGGGCAGTCAACGAAGATCTCGTGGGCGCAGCAATTGACGGTGTTGACGCTGACCTTCCACATCTCGTTCAGCGCGGGGTCGTTCGACTTGAAACTGCCCTCCGTGGAGAATGGGTAGAAGCACGTGCGGTACGTGAGTTCGGGGAATCTGACCGATGGATCGGAGAATTCCAGCCGTATGAAACGGAACGCGCGGTACCAGAAGGGCTCAAAGGTCAATTCGCCGCTGTCCGGCAGATGGATCACGTCGTATACAAGCGAGATCACATCCGCTTCGGGCAGGTCGTACGCGTCGCGGCGGTCTTTGAACAGGTTGCCGTTGCGGTCGCGGATGCCGTAGCATTCGGCGTAATTGATCTTGACCACGGCGCCGGGGGTACCGGTGACGGTGATCCGGGGCAATGCGGTAGTGTACACGCCCGCGTCCAGTTCGATATAGTCGTCGTCACGGCGGACAATTTCAAACGGCTTGGGCTCCCCGTAGGTTAATTGCGGTATCGGCCGCGGCTCCAGCGGGTACATGTCCGCGAGGCCGCACAGATTGTAGCCGCCCGGTGTGGGGGGCTGGAGCTGTTCGACGGTCTGGAGCGTTGTCCGGGGGGCGCCCAGATGCTCTTCACCGGGAGGCGTAGAGGTGTGGACGCCGGGAAAGTGGCGGAAAGTGACGTTGTCCTCACGCTCGCAGCGCCAGGTGGCGTCGGTGCCGAAGAGGATCGGCTGGCTGGCCTGATTGGCGTCGGCGGCGCTGTCTGAAGCGGCGGCGTTGTCAACGGGCCGGTCGGGTATGACGGCACCCTCCACCCAGAGCGCGGGCCGCGAGCCGCGGTATATCGAAATGAACGAGCCCTCCTGCAGGTACAGCACCTTCACCAGGATCTCGTTTTTGCCGGGCTTCAGCAGCGGGAGCAGTACGTCGCTCTCGTACGCTTCGAAGTAGCGCGAATATTCGGAGCCCTGGCAGGGGCCTTCGCCCGCGTATTGCCCGTTGATGTACAGGCGGTAACGCGAATCGGCGCACATCACGAGCTTGGCGGCTTTGATGGCGGGAGCGTCGATGTCAATGGTTTTGCTGAAATAATAGAAATGCGTGCTGTCCGGCCTTTCGGCGGTGCGGATCCAGAAACTCATATGGGTGGAGCCTCCTTTGGAATGGATGTCTGGGACAATTATACCAAATTCCGCGGCGGGGGGCAAGCGGCGCGACCGACGGCGCTCGCTTGTTCGTCATGACAATACAGTTAGATTCGGACAAAAGTGTTCATTTCTTGTTTTTTATACCATGCGGGGCGCCATCTAGGACGATTTGCGTACGCAATTATATTACCAAATCGGACAAAAACATTATTATATGAACATTTAATATCAGATTGGGCGCCTTCTCTCGATTTCCGGCTCTATCAAAGCTTGAGCGGTTAAGATAAAATGTCTTTTTATTCAATTATTTATACCAACTGAGTTATGAAAGATAGGATTAATATAATTCAGGTAATTGTTTTTATACCATAATTTGAATTTCGCGCCTTTGAAAATGAGCGAGAGCAAGGAAAAACTGGTATATAATTACGCGAGTTAAGGCTGTTTATACCAAAGGTGGCCCAAAAAATGAAAATGAGACAGCCACAATGGAAAAAACAGGCGGACTAGTAAATCTGAGCGAGCGCCGTCGGTCGCGCCGCTTGCTCCTCGCTTTGAAATCGGTAGCAGCGCCCGCTATTTTCCGCTTTTGGAGAACGAGACTTTGAACAGGCTGGCGCGGTTGCCGCCGTTGGAGGTGACATATACGACGCCGTCAACGATATTGACCGCCTCCGACTCCACGTCATTTTCGAGATCCAGCGGGATCGACGCGATCAGTTCGCCGTTCCAGTCGTAGATCAGGAATTCCTGGTGGAAGCCGTTTTGGGAGGAACGGACGAACCAGACGGCGTTGTCCGCCGCGAACACGCCCTGCGACAGCGTGCCGGACGGCGTCACATCGCGCGCTTTGAGGTGATTCAGCTCGGAATCCCAGAAGTCCAGCGTGCTGCCGGTCCAGCGTGCCGAGGCAAACTGCTGACGGTCCGGGCAATAGCCCATCGCGAAAAACGGTTGCTCCAGGCGGCCTTTTTCGATGATCTTCAGCGCGTCTTTGTCCACGAGCGTGTATCCGTTCCAGCACTCGGTCTTCGTGCCCTGGCAGGACGTCACGTAATATGCATTGCGCAGTGGGAGGAACGTGATGTTGTTGGCGTGCTCCATGTAAAGCGGGCTGTTGCTGCATTGAACGAAATTGCCCTTCGTGTCGAACTTGCAGAGCAGCGTACACTCTTCGCCGGTGACATCGAAGCGGTTGAAGGCCACGACCCAATTGTCCCCGTCGAAGCAGCACCCCTGCGCGGTGGTGTAGGCGTTGTCCGGACAGACAAAATCAAACAGTTTTTGGCCGCTCGCGGTATAGCCGCCCGCCAGGTCGGCGGGGATCCGGTAGTTTTCACGATTGCAGCCGGGCGCGGACAATAACGGCAGCGCGGCCATGAGGGCGGTCAACGCCATTGCGGCCCTCCGCACGCGCTGAGGCGCAGAATTTGTGCGTTTTTGGTGGTTATATCGTTCTGTCACGGCGAGGCCTCCTTATAAAGCAGCAAAAGCGTATTACGTCGGTTTTTAACGTAGTTATACCTTTAACTGTGTTGGCTGTCAAGAGCGGCCTCCGCCTCAACAAGCCCGGCAACCTCGTTAACGCGTTGCGTTTTTTCGAAATAATATCTTGCGCTTTATCGGCGGTGAATGGTACAATTTCGTTGACCAAAAGCGCACCGGCGCACAGCACGACAGGAGACAGCGGGATGAACGGCGGAGATTATATAAAGATCGTAACAGAGACCATTGACGCGGCGTACGGGACGCAGCGGGAAGAATTGACGCAGGCGGCGGCGGAGATTGCGCAAGCGGTGGAGACGAAGCACAACGTGTTCGTGTTCGGTTGCTCCCACGCCGGTATTCTGGCGGAGGAAGTGTTCTACCGCACGGGCGGCCTGGCGGTGATCAACCCCATTTTCTTCCCGGGCATGATGCTGAACACGCGGCCGATCACCATGACCAGCGCGCTGGAGCGGCTGCCGGGGCTGGGGCGGATCATTTTCGAAAAAAACCGCGTTCAGCGCGGCGACGTGCTCATTCTGCACTCGGTGTCAGGCCGCAACGCGGTGCCGGTGGACATGGCGCTGCTGGCCCGGGAGCGGGGCGTACGCACGATCTGCATCACGAACCTGGCATATTCCGGGGCGGTGACCGCGCGGCATCCGTCCGGCAAGCGGCTGTTTGAGGTGTGCGATATCGTTGTTGACAACAAGGGCGACGTGGGGGACGCGGCGGTGGCGATAGACGGCCTGCCGGAGCGCATCGGACCGACGTCAACGGCGGTAGGCACGGCACTGATCAACGCACTGGTCATTGACGCGGTCAATCAAATGATCGCCGACGGCACGGTTCCGCCCGTGCTGATGAGCGCCAACCTGGACGGCGGCGACGCCCACAACGAGCAGATCTTCCGCGAATACGCGGACAACATTTTTTACATGTAATTCAGCATGGATACCATCAAAAATCGCAAAAATAATACATTTTTGGCGCTGGACAGCGGCGGCACGAAGGTGGCGGCGGTGCTGTACGACGGGCGGTTCGAGCCGCTCGCCGCGGCGGTCTGCGGCAGTCTGCGGGCCAATACCACGCCCGCGGCGCAAGTCGAAGCCAATTTTGAAGAGCTGGTAAAAAAACTCGGACTCGCTCCCGGCAGGCGTATCGACTGCATCGCGGGCACCTTCGAACGCGCGGTGGGCGAACGGCTGCGGCTGCGGTACGATGTGGGTCTTGACTCCTCCTCGGGGAGAGGCAGTTCCGGCAAAGCGGGCGGCGGTCCGTTCGCGGCGGGGCTGTTCGGCGAGATGAATATGGGATTGTCCGCGGCGGGGATATTCGGGGACGGATTGCTGGCGTTGTCCGGTACAGGGGCAACGGTATTCGCCCGCATAGACGGCCGCTGCCTGTCGGCGGGCGGCTACGGCGCGGCGGTGGCGGACGAGGGCTCCGGGTACTGGATCTCGCGGGAGGCAATGATCGCCGCCATCCGCGGCTACGAAGCGCGCGGAGAGTCCACGCGGCTCACGGATATCGTCGTCAACCATTTCGGCGGTCCGGACTGGGAACGCCGCCGTTTCCGCGAAGCAATTTTTTCGATCTATACGGGGGACAGACCCCCGGTGGCGCGGGTGGCGGAACTGGTGCCGGAGGTGGTCAACGCCGCGGCGGCAGGAGACCGCGTCTCCGCTCGCATCCTGACCGAAGCCGGCCGCCTGCTGGCGGAGCAGCTGCTTTCCCTGATCCGGATGAACGATATCCCGGAGAATGTACCGATCACGATATCCGGCAGCGTCTGGCGCAAAAACCCGCTGTTTTTCGAGGCGTTTAATACGAAATTGCAGGAACGGTATACAGACCCGCAAACGGCGCCGCGCCTTATGATCCCGCGGTTCGCGCCGCTGATAGGCGTGCTGATGCGGCAGATGTACGAGGAAAACGGCGCGCTCACGGAGGCGGACTACGCGTTTCTGGAGGCGCGGTACGGACAGTTCCGGTACGAGATATGACCCGGCGCCGCGTTGTGCGCGGGCAAAGCGACAATATAAGAAAAGAGGCGTTTTTACATGAGCGAAATGCTGCTGGACAGGTATCACAAGGCGATCGACGACCTGTTTGCGAAGGTGCGCGCCACGCAGCGCGAGAACATTATCAAGGCGGGGGAGATCGTTGCCGACAGCGTGAAGAACGGCGGCTGCATCTTTTTGTCCGGTATCTGCCACTCGATGGAGATGGATTCCATCTATCGCGGCGGCGGCCCGATCTTTTACAAGCATTTCAGCTACGATCTGAAAGTGGAAAGCCCGGCGCGGAAGCGGGACCGGTCCGATCTCGGGTACGAGCGGGAGACGGTGGCGGCGGCGCGGTATGCGTTGACCCAGTCCAACGTGCGGCCCGGAGACGTGCTGTTCGTGAGTTCGGTGTCGGGCCGGACGGTGCGGGTGGTTGACCTTGCGTACGAGGCGGAGCAGCTCGGAGTCAAAGTGATCGCGTTCACGTCGATGGAATACGCGCGCCAGGTGGATCCGGTGCATCCGTCGGGCAAAAAGCTGTACGAGATCGCCACGCTCACGCTGGACAACTGCGCGCCGGCGGCGGAGGCAATGCTCGAAGTTCCCGGCATCGAAGCACGTTTCGGGGCGGCGTCCGGCATCGCGTCCGACTATATCATGTGGAGCGTCACGTCCGTGGCGGTGGAAAAGCTGCTGGAGGCGGGGCTAACCCCCGGCATCCTGAAGAGCGCCAACTTCCCCGGCGGCAACGATTACAACAAAACCGTCATCGAGCCCCACTACGAGCAGTACGGCTGGTAAAGCGCTTCGCGCAGTTGCAAGTGGCAAATTGCAAATGGCAAGGGGCAAATTGCAAATGGCAAGTGCGAAGGGCAAAGGGCAAGTGGCAAGTGCTGAAACTTGCTAAAATGCCGTGAAAATGCTATACTTACACCGTTGTGACAGGAGGGGTCAGTTTGGCTAATTCGGACAATAACAACGGAAATAGAAACAACGACGGCGAACGGGTGAAAGCGTTCGTTGCCCGCGCACAGTCGCAGACCGGCACCGGCAGCGGCGGCGGGGACAACAACGGCGTGAGAGGGTTCGTTGCCCGCGCGGAATCGTCGATCGCGGAGGCGGGCGGCGAGAACCGGGTCGAAAACCGCGAAAATCGCGGCAGCCGCAACAACCGGCACGGCGGCAACTTCGGCCGCGGCCCCGTGCGCAAGAACAACCCCGGCGGTCAGGGCCAGAATCGCGGCCCCAGAGATGTGCGCGAGAACCGCGACAACCGCGACCGGCCCGGCGGCGGTCCCAACGGCTCCCGGCCCGACGGCCAGCCCGGCGACAACCAGAGCAAAAACCAGCGCCACGGCAAACCCGACCGCGGCCCGAAGCCCGGGCGCGAGAACTTTGACGGCATCGTGAACCGCCGTCCCGCCCGCGGCGCCAAAGAGGAGACGCTGGAGGACATCCGGAAGGATATTGCCGCCATCGAAAAAGAGATCGAGCTGGAGATCTCCGACATCTCCGTAATGAAGCTCAACGTATAAGCGCGGCCATGCGGTACCGGAAGCTGTTTGAAGAACTACCGCCGTTGTCCGCCGCCGCGCTGGGCACGGATTACTACGGCAAGACCATACCGGAGCCGGAGGCGCGGGCGCTCATGGATGCGTATCTGGCGGCGGGGGGCAACGTCATTGACACCGCCCACGTCTACTCCGACTACCTGCCCGGCGTGAAACACATGAGCGAGAAAGTGATCGGCCGCTGGCTATGGGACAACGACGCACGCAGCCGCGTCATCCTCTGTACCAAAGGCGGTTTTCCGGTGGTGGGCGACATGCACGCGTCGCGCATCGACCGCGACAGCATCCGCGCGGATCTGTACGAGAGCCTGGGCTGCCTCGGCGTGGACAACGTCGACATCTACTGGCTCCACCGCGACGACCCCGCCAAACCGGTATCTGAGATCGCCGGCTGGATGGACGAGCTTTACCGCGAAGGCGTGTTCAAGTACTGGGGAGTATCCAACTGGAATTCCCGCCGGATTGAAGAAATTCGCGCGTACTGTGCGGAAAACGGCCTCGTGCCCCCCGCATGTTCGCAGATCAAATGGAGCCTGGCCGTGCCGAAACCGGGCAGCGCCGGCGATGACACACTGCAGGAAATGGATCGCGCGGAGCACGCGTGGTATCTGAAAAATCCGCTGCCGCTGTTCGCGTATTCGTCCCAGGCCAAGGGGTTTTTCTCCAAACTCAGCGCTACGGGCGGCAAGGATCCGGGCGGCAAAGCGGGCAAACGCTACTTCACCGCGGGCAACGTCAAACGGTTCCGCACGCTGGAGCGGCTCTCCGGAGAGACCGGTTACAGCCCGGGGCAGCTGGCGATCTGGTGGATGACGCGCCCGGGGACGATACCGACGGTGCCGGTGATTGGGCCGCGGAATATTGACCAGCTAACGGACACGCTGACGGGCGTCAACGCCGAAATTGCCCCCGATATCCTCAAAAAATACGCACTTTTCCGAAAAGATCATGTTTGAAACGCTGTTGGGACAGGAATATGTGAAACGTACGCTGACGGACGCGCTGGCGACCGGCCGCGTTGGCCACGCGTACCTGTTCTGCGGTCCGGCGGGGATCGGGCGGAAGAGTTTTGCCGCCGAATTCGGGCGCGCGGTGATGTGCACGGCGCCGGGAGCGGACGGAGAGGCCTGCGGACAATGCCTCAGCTGCCGGCTGATGGCGGCGGGCAATAACCCGGACTACAAACTGATCACCGGCGAAGAGGGCAAGACCGGAATCGGCGTGGAGACCGTGCGGGCGCTGGAGGAGGATATTGTCACCGCGCAGGCGGCGGGACGGCGGAAGATATATGTAATTGACCGCAGCGAGAAGCTGACGGTACAGGCGCAGAACGCGTTGCTCAAGACCATCGAAGAACCGCCCGAATATGCGATGCTGATACTGATCTGCGCCAATCCGTCACTGCTCATCGACACCGTGCGGTCGCGGGTGACGCGGCTGGACTTTGCGCGCAACACGCGGGAGGAAGTACTCCGGGCGTATAGCGAAAAGGCCGGAAAAAACGGCGCGGAGCTCACGCCGGAGGAGAAGGATCTGGTGGCGGCGTACGCGGACGGCATCATCGGCCGGGCGCTGCAGTTCACGGATTTCGAGCTGTTCGGGCAGCTGCGGGAGGAATTGTTCGGGGCGGTCGATCAGTTAAATGCGGGCGGCAGCCGGTTTTTCCAGAGCTTCGTCGACGCCCTCACGGCGGAAAACGCCGCGAAGAACAAAGAGTTCGTGTTTTTTGAATTGACCTCGTACGTGCGGGACGCGGCAATGCTCGCCCGTTTCGGCGAGACCGCGCCGATGCAGAACAATAAATACCGCGATAAACTAGCCGGACTGGCCGGCTGCCTCGGGCGGCACGGCTGCGCGCGGATGCTGGACCGTATTGCCGACGCCTGGCTCTGCGCGGGACAAAATGTAAACTACCGTTCCGTGGCGGTCAATCTCGCCGCGGACTTCATCGATACAGCGAAAGGAAAGCAGATATGACAAACGTAGTCAGCATCAGATTCCGCCAGAGCGGCCGCACGTATTTGTACGACCCGGACGGACAGGAGATAAAGAAGGGCATGCATGTGCTGGCGGAAACGGCCCACGGGCTGGAGTACGGCGAAGCAGTCACGGGCGTGCGGGAAGTGGACGACTCGGCAATTGTCCCGCCGCTGAAGCCGGTGATCCGGATCGCCACGCCGTCGGACGATGAGACGTACGCGGAGAATTGCCGCCGGGAGCAGGAAGCGTTCGTGCGCTGCCGCGACGAGGTGGAAAAATTCGGACTGGACATGCGCCTGATCAACGCGGAGTACACCTTTGACAACAGCAAACTGCTCATCTATTTCGTGGCGGAAAACCGCATCGACTTCCGCGAACTGGTCAAGGCGCTGGCGTCAATATTCCGCACCCGCATCGAACTGCGGCAGGTGGGCTCGAGGGATCAGGCGCGCACCGTGGGCGGTCTGGGCATCTGCGGCCGGGTGATCTGCTGCGCGTCGGCAATGAACGATTTCCAGCCGGTCTCCATCAAAATGGCGAAGACGCAGGGTTTTTCGCTGAGCCCCACTAAAATTTCGGGCACCTGCGGCCGCCTGATGTGCTGCCTCAAATACGAGCAGGACGCGTACGAAGACGCCATGAAGCGCGTGCCTTCGGAGGGCAGCGTGGTGGATACGCCGCTGGGCAAGGGCGTGGTGACGGAGGCCAATTACCTGCGCGAGACCGTCAAAGTCAGCCTGGAGGGCAACAGCGAGACCACGGAAGTGGAATTGTTCCCGGCTTCCGATGTCAAAAACATCGGCAAACGCCGCAAGAACGGTACGGTCCAGCTGGACGTGTCGCCGGAGGAAGAGGCGGAGCTGAAGAAGCTGTCGTCAAAGGATTGACAACGGGGCTGAAATAAGCACGGAAAGCGTGAACGCCATGGCGGACAACAGATACGAACAAACACTTAAGCGGCTCGCCGCGTACGGGCAGGAACACCTGCTGGACGGGTTCCGCACGCTCAGCGAGGCGGAGCGGGAGAGGCTGCTGGATGATATTGACGACGCGGACCCCGCGCAGATGGCGAAACTGTATCAGAAAGCGCTGCGGCATCAGCAGGGCGGCGAAGTCAGCGCTGCGGAATTGACGCCGCTGGCGCCGGTGGACGCCGATAATCTGTCCGCGGAAGAGCGCAAACGGCTGACCGGGCTCGGCCTTGAGCTGATCAAGGCGGGAAAGCTGGCGGTGTTGACGATGGCGGGCGGCCAGGGCACGCGGCTGGGCCACGACGGGCCCAAAGGAACGTTCGACCTGGGATTGCCCTCGCATAAATCGCTGTTTGAACTGCACTGCGACCGGCTGCGCCAGGTGTGCGGGCTCGCGGGGGGGTACGTGCCCTGGTATATAATGACCAGTGAACTGAATCACGCCGCAACGGTGGAGTTTTTCCGCATGAACAACTGGTTCGGCTACCCCGCGGACAAGATCCGCTTCTTTCCCCAGACCATGATCACGCCGCTCACGCCCGACGGCCGGATGCAGCGCGAGACCCCCTCGAAGCTGCTGAAGAGCCCCAACGGCAACGGCGGCATGTTCGTTTCCCTGAAAAAGCAGGGCTGCCTCGCGGAACTGCAGGCGGAGGGGATAGAGTATCTGATGGTCACGGGCGTTGACAACTGCCTCATCAAGATGGCGGACCCGCTCTTTCTCGGCGCGCTGGCGGCGGACAACGGCGCGGAAGCCATTGCCAAATCCTACCTCAAACGCGGTCCCGGCGAGAAATCCGGCATCTTCTGCTACCGCGGCGGAAGGCCGTGCGTGGTGGAATACACCGAGATCCCGCAGGAGTGCGCAGAGGCCACGGACGCGGCAGGCAACTACGTCTACGGCGACTGCAACCTCCTCGCCTACGTGTTCCGTATGGACACCGTGGCCAAACTGTGCGAGACCGGCATGGAATACCACGTGGCAGTCAAAAAACTCAAGTATTACGACCCGGCCACCGGCGCGCAGACCGAGCAGGCGGGCGGGTACAAGTTCGAAATGTTCCTGTTTGACGCGTTCCGCGCGCTCCGGAGCCTGAAAGTGCTGCGCGTAAAGCGCGAAGACGAATTCGCGCCGGTCAAAAACCTCACCGGCGAAGACAGTGCCGAACTGGCCAGAAAGATGTATGTGGAGTATATGAAGAAGAACAAGATCCAGATGCGCACGCCCCTCGTGGAGATGGACGGCGACGAGATGACCCGGGTGATCTGGGCGAAGATAAAGGGGCTGGTGCTGGAGCCGTTCGTTGACCTCAACACCGAATACTACGACTTGTCCGTGCAGAACCGCGACGCCACGGAGGACCGCGTGACCGTCGAGAGCGCGTTGGCCACCAAAAAATACGGTGTGGCGGTCAAGTGCGCCACCATCACGCCCAACGCCGCCCGCGTTCAGGAGTACAACCTGCACAAACAGTGGAAGAGCCCCAACGCCACCATTCGCGCGATCCTGGACGGCACCGTGTTCCGCGCGCCGATCCTGGTGGATGGCATCACGCCGCTGGTGCCCGGCTGGAAGAAGCCCATTGTGATCGCGCGCCATGCGTACGGCGACGTGTACGCCGCGGTGGACGCGAAGGTGCCCGCGGGCGGCAAGGCGGAACTGGTGATCACCGGGCCGGACGGCAGCGAGACGCGCAGCGTGGTCAAGGCGTTCGACGGCGACGGCATCGTGCTGGGCATGCACAACACCGACGCGTCCGTTGCCAACTTCGCCCGCGCCTGCTTCAACTACGCCCTCGACAAAAAGCTCGATCTGTGGTTTTCGGCGAAAGATACGATCTTGAAAGTTTATGACGGCGAATTCCGCAAGATCTTCGCGGATATATACGAAAATGAGTATAAGGCCAAATTCGAGGCGGCGGGGATCAGCTATTTCTACACGCTGGTGGACGACGCCATTGCCCGCGTGATGAAGTCGGAAGGCGGCTTCCTGTGGGCGTGCAAGAACTATGACGGCGACGTGTTCTCGGATATGCTGGCCACGGCGTTCGGCAGCCTCGCCATGATGACGTCGGTGCTGGTCTCGCCGGAAGGCTACTACGAATTCGAGGCGGCGCACGGCACGATCCCGCGGCACTACCACAAATATCTGCGCGGCGAACCCACCTCCACCAACCCGGTGGCAACGCTCTTCGCCTGGACCGGCGCCCTCGCCAAACGCGGCGAGATGGACGGCAACGCCGAGCTGGTCGATTTCGCGTTGACCGTAGAGCGCCAGACGCTTGCGCTGATCGCGTCGGGGCGGATGACGGGGGACCTGGCGCTATTGTCAACTCTCGAACACAAAACTGTACTGAATCTGGACGAATTTTTAAGCGAAGTGGCCGCGTTGACCGCGCGCGAACTGAACAAATAAAGGAGATGTTTATATGAAAAAAGTAGGACTGCAATTGTATTCCGTCGGCGGCGACATGGCCCGCAGCGTGCCGGAGACCCTCAAACGTGTGGCGGAACTCGGGTATTCGCAGGTGGAGTTTGCGGGGTATTTCGGCGTTGACGCCAAAGAAATGAAGCGCATGCTGGACGAGTACGGACTCGAAGCGGTGAGTTCCCACGCCAACGTGGTGGGCGATCTTGATGCCGAACTCGAATACATGCACACCGTGGGCTCGCACAACATTGCCTGCGCCGGCATCGGCGACTTTAACAGCCGCGACAACGTGCTGCGCATCGCCGAACTGTTCAACCGCATCGGCGCGCGCTGCGAATCGGAAGGCATCCACTTCAGTTACCACAACCACGCGCACGAATTCGCGCGGGATGAGCAGGGCAAATGGCTGCTGGACGACCTGTACGAGAACACCGACCCCGCGCTGGTACACGTGCAGCTGGACGTGTGCTGGGCCACCGTGGGCGGCGCGGATCCGGTGGAGTATCTGCGCAAGTATCAGGCACGCGTGAAGTCTGTGCACATGAAAGAGGTCAAGACGGTGGCCCCGTACGACGGCACTGCCATCGGCGAGGGTATCGTGGACTTCAAGGGCATTTACGGGCTGTTCGGGGACAACGCCATCTACATTGTGGAGCAGGAAGGCCTCCGCGATATGGAGACCTGGGAAGGCCTCCGCCGCAGTGTAGAATACCTCAAAAAGCTATGAGCGGCGGGGTTAAGCGCGTCGCGTTAACGGCGCTGGCAATAATAATGGCGTTGACGGCAGTGCTGGCCGCTGGCGGCTGCAAGAAGAAGGCGGAGAAGTATCCGCGGGTGAACATTGCCCCTCCGGCGCTGACGCCGCAGCCCAAGCCCAACGACGACGGCCGCGAGATCAAGTTCACCGTGAACCACACGCTTTCCTCCAACATGGTGGTGCAGCGCAACAGCTACTTTAACGTGTTCGGCACGGCGGAGACCGACGGCGGCGTGATCTACGGCGAGTTCATGGACGAGCAGCGCTACGCGGTCGTCACCAAAGACGGCACCTGGGCTATGCAGTTCTCTTCTCACGAAGCCACCGCGGAGCCGCAGCAGCTGAAGCTGTACACCACCCACGGCGAAGAGCAGGAGCTCGCCGACATTCTGGTGGGCGACGTATGGGTGATCTCCGGTCAATCCAATGCCGAGCTCAACCTGGCCGGACCGATCTCCAAGACGCCGGACTATGTGAACGAGATCAAGGCGGCGGACAACATCCGCATCTTCCGTCAGACCCGCCAGGCGGTCATGGACGCGCAGGAGGCGGGGACTATTGACGTTACACAGCCGCAGAACGATGTAACCGATCTGAGCTGGCACTGGGAGCGCACTACAATGCAGTCTACCGCGGCGTTCTCGGCGGTCGGGTATTATTTCGCAAAGGAGCTGAGCCGGACCGTTGACGTCCCGCTGGGCATCGTGATGGCCGCTTCGGGCGGGTCAACGCTGCACGAACTGATGCCCGTTGACCTGGCGAAGAGCCTCGGCTTCACGACCGGCGCGGCGGTGCCGATGGGCGGCTTCTACAACACGCTGCTGCACCCGTTCACCCGCAACAGCATCACCGGTATGATATTCTACCAGGGTGAGAGCGAGAGTGCCGGCGGCCAATACGTCAACTACGCCCGCAACCTGGCCCGCACCGTTGAAGCGTACCGCAAAGTCTGGAAGCTCGAATTCCCGTTCATCAACATACAGCTCAGCTCGCATCTGGGTGAAGGCACGCTGTACTGGCCGGAGCTGCCGCGCCTGCGCACCGCGCAGTTCGACGCGTACCGGCAGATACCGAATTCGTATATCGTCACTTCGATGGATCAGGGCTGGCAGAAGGGCGACCCGGACTGGGCGCATCCGCTCTACAAGTATGAACTGGGCAAGCGCGCCGCGAAGATCGCCGCGTGCGTGTCGTACGGGCAGGGAAGCGAGGAATACGCGCTGGCGCCGGAGCCTGACAAGATCACGTGGAACGACAACAAGACAGTTACAATCAAGTTCAAGCACGTGGGCGACGGGCTGAAGCTGATGACGGGGGACAAGATCAAAGGCCTGACGATCGTGGACGAATACGGCGACCGGCTGGCGACCGAGGCGGAGTTTATTGACGGGTCAACGATCAAACTGACCACATTCTCCACCGACGCCAAAGCGGTGGCGTACTGTCTCGACCAGAACGGCGCGCCGGACAACGCCAACCTGGCCAACAGCGAAGGCATCCCGATGCCGGCGTTCCTGATCTATAGATAAGCGTCGTTTCAACTATTGGACAATAAAAGGGGCTGTTTATACAGCCCCTTTTTAATTTGCCTCGGGCGGTGAAGATCACGTCGGGCAACGCCAGTCGAACGCGAGCTCCGGCGCCTTGAACGGCAGGCGGAAGAAGTGCTCGTCCAGAGGCGCGCCGGTGCGCTTGTGGTCAATGATATTGACCAGCCGCGCCACGTCGCACACCGCGTGGGCGTGGGTGCCGGGGCGGAAGTACCAGTATAAATTGTCCTCCACGCCCAGAAACTTGAACACTTCTTTGGCGGCAACGCTCGTCTGCCACGACCCCACCGGATTCGCCCAGAGATCGCCCGCGGCTTCCGAGACGAACAGGATGCGCGGCGCGATCATTGCCTTCAGGAAGTGCGTATCGAAGGGCAGCTCGGCTTCGCGTTTGTCGTACGCGCCGAACTCGGGCCCCATCCAGAAACTGAACACGCGCCACAGATCTTCCAGCGTTTCGCTGCGGCCTTCCGGACCGCCCTCAAAGCGGCCTTTCATATGGATGCGGTAGCAGCCGCAGGCGCCGGCGCAGGTCTCGTTGGGATTGACGACTTTCGCGCGCGTGTCCAGCGCACCGGCTAAAGCGGCGGTCTTGCCCCCGCGCGAATGGCCGCTGAACGCGATCCAGTTAAAATCGATCGGCAGCCGGAGCTGTTCCAGGGCGTCAACGCACCGCGAATACCCCCACGCCCACGCCGCCAGCGCCCCGAAATCCATGCCGGGATACGTGCGATAGATCGGACCGTTGCGGCGGCCTTTGTTGTTGATATCGGGCGCCAGTTCGGTGCGGTCAAAAAACACCCAGCCCACGCCCTTGTTCAGCGCCGCGCCGAGGTATTCCTTGTCCATATGGTATTTCCAGCCCAGGTCGCCGTCCACGATCACCGGCACTTTTTCGCCGGGCCGGTCGGGCAGCAGCACCTGCATCTTGAACGACAGCGGCGCCTCGCGCGTGCCGGTGTGGATCATGTAGTTTATTATCCCCGCGCCGAAATAGAGCGGCTCCACTTCCACAAATTCGGGCGCCGGCGGCTGCACGCCGTACTGCAGTTCGATGGCGGTCTTGTATATCTCCGCACGGCGCGCCGGCCAGTCCGCCGGATCGGTGAGGCGGGTGCCGTTGTCCCGCACGAACGGATCGGGCAGTTTGCCCAGCAGGTTGTATTCGGTGAGCTCGAGTTGGCCTTCGCGGACCGGGTCGTTGAGATTCATGGCAGGGCTCCTTTCGTTCGGGCAGAAATCAGTCAAACGCGGCGGCGATCGCAGCGACCGCGGCTTTGGCGGAGTCGTCGGTCAATCCTTTTGCCCAGCTGCATTCCAGCGACACCCGGCCGCAATATCCGGCGCGTTTGATTGCCGCTGCATACGTGCGCAGAGCGTCAACATCTGCCGAGTCCGGCGCGGCGCGGTCCGGGTTCGGGCGGGCAATGTGCACATGCCCCAGCTCTCCCGGCTGCAGCAGCGCAAAGTCGTTAATATCCTCGCCGTTCATATAAAAGTGGAACACGTCCACCAGCGGCCGGACGTTGGCGCGGCCGAGGGTCCGGCAGAACTGCATAGTTTCTTTCAGCGTGTTCAGAATGTTGGATTCGGCGTACCGCAGCGGCTCGACGTAAATATCCGCGCCGATAGTTGCCGCCTCCGCACCGAGTACGTCGGCGACCTGCAGCAGCCGCTCCGTTGCCCGTTCGCGCTCCATGCCCTGCGGCACCGAGCGGGGACCGCCGCTGCCGAACACGAAATAGTTGCCGCCCAGCACCTGCGCGACGGCAACGTTGCCCCGCGCGTACTCCGCGATGCGCTCCAGGCTGTCGTTATACAGCGAGACGGAGCCGTCGAAGTACCCGTTGTAGCCGTCAATGGTGATGCCCGCCGCGTCCGCTTTGGCCCGCGCGTCCCGGAGCGCCTCCGGAGTAAATGCGCGCATTGCCGCCGCACTGGGCTCAACGTATCCGAACCCGCAGCGAGCGGCAACTTCAAAATGTCCGGCTCCGACACAGATCCCGTACTTCATCAGATCATCCCTTTACTCAAATTTGATCTATTCAAATTGATCTTACTCAAATTCGTCCAGCGTCCATTCATCCCGCCAGTCCAGGTAGCCCATCTCGCCGTCAAACCGGAACGGCAGCCACACATAATCCGCCTCCCGCGTGCGGGCCGGGGGAGTGGAGTTGAGAATTTCGATTGCCGCCGCCCGCTCCTCGGCGGTCGCGTCCTCGCTGAACGCGCCTTCGAACGCGCGGGCGTAGTATTCGTAGGGGACGTCCATTGCCCCCGGCATCCAGCGGTCCGCGCAGGCAATATACAGATCCTTCTTGCCCGGCACCTTGAACACGCTGGAGATCTGGCTGTGATACGACGTGCGGGACGGATCGCCGGGATGCGGATCGCCCAGCACCCGGTACGGCCCGTGCCATGTATCCGCCACCGCCAGTTCGGACGGGTTGGGCAGGTAGCCCGTGGTCCCGGAGGTCACCAGATAATGCTTGCTTTTACGCAGAAAATGCGCCGTGGCCTCCCGCACGAACGGGGGGCATTTGTGCGGAAAATGCGTGGAATAATAACCCGTCACGTCAGTATAGTCCGCGGTCAGATCCGCGCAGATCGTCTCCGAATGCACGCGCTCGAAATAATAGTACGCCTTTCCGTCGGGCGCTACGACCAGGTCGAAGTCGCCGGCGCTCATATTGAGCGGATACAGGTGTTCGCGGACAATTTCATACGGCCCGGTCAGCGCGTCGGCGGTCAACACCGTCTCGCTCTGGCTCCCGTCCTTCTCCATTATCTTCAGCCAGCACACGAACTTGCGCGTGCGGCGGTTGTAGATGATGTGGGGGCGGTCCATCATTGACGACGGGTGGATGCTGGACGACGGATCCTCCGGCCGCGGCGGGATGATCAGTCCCAGATCCTCCCAGTTGTACAGATCCTGAGAGCGGTAGCAGCGCACGCCCCAGTGCCAGATATTGTCTGCCGGGTCCGTGCGTTCCTTGTTCTCGCCGTACCAGTAGTACGTGCCGTCCAGAAACATCAGCGAGCCGCCGTGCGCCTGGATGCGTTTGCCTTCGGTGTCCAGCCAGACCTGTCCGGGCCGTATGCTATTGTAGCGCTGCATTACAGTTCCTCCTGCGAGATCGACAACAGCCCCCGCGCCGCCAGCGCCGCTTCCGACGCTTCGGGATCCGCCGTGCGGAAGATCATCACCGCCTCGGAATTGTCCCGCGCGGACAGGCAGGAGTACATGTATACGATGTTGACGCCGGCGTCGTTGAACACCGCCAGCAGTTTGTTCAGGCCGCCCGCTTCATTGGGTATCGCGTACGCCAGCACGGGGGTGAGGGTGGCGATCATGCCGGCATCGCGCAGCACGGTCATGGCGGCTACGGTGTCGTCGGCAATGATGCGGGCAATGCCGAAATCGTTGGTCTCGGCCAGCGACAACGCGCGCATATTCACGCCCGCCGCCGCCAGCGCATCGGTCAACTGGGCCAGCGTTCCGGGCTTATTTTCAAGAAATACGGATATTTGTCTGACGCTCATAATGCTCCTCCTTCTTTAATGCGGCGCGCCGCCTCAGATCTTGCGTTTGTCGATCACGCGCACGGCTTTGCCTTCGCTGCGGGTGATGGACTTCGGCGCCACCAGCGAGACCTTCGCCTTGATGCCCAGCATTGACAGCAGGCCGCCGGCGAGACGGTTCTGGCGCGCGGTGATGTCGCCGAGGTTGTCCGTGAACATTTCGGGGGTCATTTCCACCAGAACGTCGAGGGTGTCGGTGTTGTTGACGCGGTCCACCACGATCTGGTAGTTGGGCGCGTAGCCCTGGTTCAGCAGCACGGTCTCGATCTGGCTGGGGAAAACGTTGACGCCGCGGATGATCAGCATATCGTCGGTGCGGCCCTGCGGTTTGCGCATGCGCACGAACGTCCGGCCGCAGGAGCACTTCTCCCGGGTCAGCACGCAGATGTCGCGCGTCCGGTACCGCAGCATCGGGAACGCTTCCTTGTCGAGGCAGGTGAACACCAGTTCGCCCGGCGTACCGTCCGGCAGCGGCTCTCCGGTGTCGGGGTCAATTATCTCCGCGTAAAAATGATCTTCGTTTATGTGCATGCCCTGCTGCGCGGAGCATTCGAAGGCAACGCCCGGGCCGGAGATCTCCGTGAGCCCGTAAATGTCGTACGCCTTGATGCCCAGCGTCTGCTCGATGCTGCGCCGCATCTCTTCGCTCCACGCTTCGGCGCCGAAAATACCTATCTTCAGCGGGATCTGGTCCGGCGTGAGGCCCATTTCCTTCATTGCCTCGCCGAGGTACGCGGCGTAGCTGGGCGTGCAGCACAGGATCGTCGCCTGCAGGTCCATAATGAACATGATCTGGCGTTCGGTGTTGCCCGAACTGGTAGGCACGGTCAGGCAGCCGACCTTGTGCGAGCCGCCGTTGAGCCCGGGGCCGCCCGTGAACAGCCCGTACCCGTACGATACCTGGCACACGTCTTCGTCGCTCCCGCCGGCGGCAACGATCGCCCGCGCGCAGCACTCCTCCCAGAGGTCAATGTCATGCTGCGTATAAAACGCCACGACGCGCTTGCCGGTGGTGCCGGAGGTGGATTGAATGCGCACGCACTCTTTCAGGGGTTTGGCCAGCAGCCCGTACGGGTAGGATTCCCGCAGGTCGGCCTTGGATAAAAACGGCAGTTTCTTTATGTCGTCGATGCTTTTGATGTCATCCGGCGTCACGCCGTGATCCTGCATTTTTTTGCGATAATAAGGGACAGCTTCCCACACCCGTCGTACCTGTTTTACCAGCTTTTCGTTCTGCAGGGCAATGATCTCCTCGCGGCTCGCGCATTCGATCGCCTGCTGATAATAGTTTTCCATGCTACCTCACTCCTTCAGGCGGCGTCAATACCGGGCCGCCTGGCGGAATTATAGCGCATCCGGCGGTATAAATGCAAGAATGAACGGTCTTCTGGCGATTATGCTGTTCCGCAGGTCAATATTTCCTGGTAATATGGATATGGTTTGGATATGCAAATTTGGTCCGGCGGCGGGTTTGAGCGGTTCGGATATGTGATTTTGGATAATTTTAATGAAAATTAGTTTAATTATCCAGCCGGCGCCTTCTCTCGCTATTTCGATTTTTGCATCGCTCCCGGATTCTGGATAAATTCAATGTTTTATGAGTCATCTTATACCATTTTTGGCTCCTTCTCCTTGTTATTGGGTTCCGTCTGTGGTCTTGTGGCTGGATATTTTTTTCATTTTCCGGGTGTTTTATACCATGAGAGCAATTTTTCTCCAATTCGATCTGGATAATTATAAAGGATTTTAACATTTTTATACCATTCGTAAGGACCGACAATCAAAAATGAACGAGAGCCGCGTTGTGAAAATGGCAATTCTGGATAAATTCAGGCAATTTTCTGCGGTTTTATACCAGAGGCGCCCGAAAAAAATGAGCGAGAACGCGGAGCGGCCGGCGAGATCCGGCCGCGGATCAGGTGAGAAGGAGCGGCCGACCACATCGAGCGTGAGATCCGGCCGCGGATCGGGTGAGAAGGAGCGGCCGACCACATCGAGCGTGAGATCCGGCCGCGGATGGAGTTGGAAGGAGCGGCCGACCGCGCGGTCAGCTCAGCGTGATCCGGCTGAACTCCAGCTGACGCGCGTCATACTGGGCGGAAGAGAACCAGTAGCCGTTTACCGTGAGCGGCAGGTCGTTGGCGCCCCAGTTGCAGTAGAGCGTTGTCCCTGCGTGACCCAGTTCCGTGCCGATAAAGCCCGGATTGTGATTGAGCGGGAGGGAAAGATCCTGAGCGATCAGGGAATTGTCCGTGAAATCGAAATTCCATTTGATGCCGTCGTTGGAAAATGCCACGCGGATGCCGGCTTTGCAGTCCGCGCCGTATTGACCCGCCTCGGTGTAAAAGCAGCCGATCCACTTCATCAGTTCCGGAACGTATTTGACTTCCATCGAGGGCATCGTGCGGTCAATGGAGATCGCCTTCCCGAAATGGTAACCGTCGTCGCTGATCTTCAGCACCAGGCCGCCCGGTTCGTCCGGATAATTGACGTCGTGGGACTGGGAATAGTAGTACATATAAAACTTGCCGTCGTAGTACACGACGCTCGGCGCGCCGGAGCCGTAGCCCAGCGAGCCGCCGTTTTCGGTGTCAACGACCGCGCCGTACGCCGTCCAGTTCAGCCCGTCGGCTGAGGTGGCCAGCCAGATCTTGTTCCAGTGATGGTACGTGCCGTCGTCCAGATCCCATTCGAGGCCGGAAAAATACATGTAATAAGTGCCGTCGACTTTGACCACGGCCGGATCGCCGCCGTAACCGATGGGCGAGGAGGAGCCGCGCAGTTTGCCGCTGGCGTCCGTGAGCGAGCCCTTCGTGGAGCCGTCGGTAGTGATCCTGACCGGTTTGCTCCAGCCGCGCTCCGGGTCTGTCGATTCGATGTAATAAACGTTGTCCGTGGACTGCTGTTCCGGCACGCCCGCGCCGTACCAGACTTTGTATTTGCCGTCCGAACGGTCGTAAAAGCCTGTGGCGGAGTACGCGCCGCACATGGTGTACAGCATGTTGCCCAGATATTCGCTCGTGACTTTGACGCCGGACATCCGGAAGGTCTTTTCCCAAAACACTTTTTCGGCGCCGGCTTCGAGCTTGTACCAGCAGTTCAGGATGCGGTCGTTTCCGGCCATGCCGCGGATGACGTTGACAACGGTCAGCGATTCCAGCCGGTCGCGGTGCTCTTTCGCGATCTCGCGGAGGTCAATATCGATCCGCATTTTGCCGCCCCTGCCGCTGTACTCGTACACCTTGTACCGCTCGCTGCCGTGATTTTTCAGGTACACCTCGAAACTCACGTCCGCGCCCTGCTCCGACTGCGCGCAGAATATGAACGAAAGGTTATCATATTCCGAAAGGTCAAGATAGTTTTCGTACTCCTTGGGGTAAACGCCGTAACTGATCGGCGTGCCTTCGGGGTTCAGGCAGGGGATGTAGAACAGGAATTCTGACTCCACGCGGCCGTCCGTGCGTGCCGCCGCGGAGGGGTAGATGGCAACGTAGTTGCAGTCGTCGTCCGAACCATCGTCCGACCAGACGCAGTTTGCTTTGTATTCCAGCGCGCTGCCTTCCGCGTTCGGCGTATAGCTGTATTCGGGAGCAAGCAGCGAAAACGAGCGCGACAGCCAGTAATTCCAACCTTCTTCCGTCGATTTGGTGTATTTATCGTAGGGTCCCGCCACGCCGTATTTGAAGTCGGCAACCGTTTTCGTGACCGCGTATTCTTTCATTTCGATGGTGCTCCCTTCGCTGTCTGTGGGCAGGACGATCGCGCCGTCCGCGGGTCCTGCCGGTCCCGGTCTGCCGCCGCAGCTTGCCAGGGGCAACGCCAGCGCCGCCGCCAGTGCCGCCGCGGTCAATCTGCTTCTTATTTTTCCCCTCTGGATCCGCCGCATATCCGCTCAGCCTTTCTTCTTTTTGGCCGCAATGACGGCGATCACCGCGACTGCCGCCGCGACGAGCACACCGCCGCCGACGCCCAGTATCACCGGCAGGGCGTTGTGCTTTTTGCCGTCCTTCTGCGCGTTGTCCGTGGCCGCGGGGGTGCCGGAAACGGAATTGTCCGCCGTGTTCACCGGCGCGTCGGTCGCCGCGGGTCTATCGGTAGCCGGAACGTCGCCTTCTTCCGGCAGCGTGACGGCCCGCACGCTGTACGAGCAGAGCAGTTCGGTGTATTTGCCGCCGTCGTTCTTAACGGCGAAAACGGTGTAGAAATAGCGTGTATCCGGCGTGAGGCCTTTGTCCTCGCAATCCGTGGTCTCCGCGCCGTCAACGTAAAACTCGCCGTCGTCTTCGGTATTGACCATGCCGTTGTCGTCCACGGTGCCCTTGAGCCGCCGGATCAGATAGCCGTCCGGCTGCCCGAACGCGGCGTCAAAATCCGTTTCGGCGATCTCCGCCTCCGACCAGGAGAGCTTCACCGAATCTTTTGTAGTTGCGTCTGCCGAAAGCTCCAGTGTTTCCATGACGTCGGCGGCTTCGTTGACGATCTGCTGACCGTTCAGGGACTTCAGTGTGAAGCCGATCAGCCCGTCGTCGCCTTCGTCCCAGCCGCCCGCGGACCGGTCGGCGTTGGTGCAGCTCACGGTGGTGGAAATGAACTTGGAGGTCATGATGTTGTCAAAATAGTTTGTGAAGGAGGCTTCAGTGGCGCTGGTGGAAGCGCGCTGGCCGTTCACGTACAGTTTGTAGCAGCCGGCGTCGGGGTCAAAAACGATGCGGAAGGTGAATTCGCGGCCCAGACCGGCCTCGGTCTTGGGGGCAATGTTGGCCGTGTTGCTGGCGACTACCAGCTTGTCGCTCTGGTTGTCCCACATGATCACTTCCAGCAGTACCGCGCTGGCGCCGTTGACCTTGTAATCGTCGTAGCGGTACGTAAAGCGCAGGTACAGGCTGCGGGTCTCGGAGAAGTTGACGTTGGCGGATTCACAAATGAACGCGCTGTATTCGGCGGCTTTATTGCTGTTGGTGCTGTATACTTCCTCCGGCATCAGCAGCGTGAAGCTCAGTTCCGTGCCGTGATCGACCGTGACCGGCGTCTGGCGGGAGAGGCCTGCGGCAAAGCCGTTGACGTCATTCCGGCCGAATATGGCGAGGCCTTCTTCGTTGACGGAGTAATCCAGCGTGGAGCCTTCGGGCGCGAGGCTGTTGTAATCGAAACGGGTGAATTCCAGTTTGCCTGTGATGTCGTCGCCGTACACCCCTTCAAATATGTCGGTCGCCGCGCCGCCGATGTCCGCGGAACGGTCTTCCTGCGTGCCGTGCCTGCTGCCGAAGCGGACAACGCCCCCCGCGTCCTTTATGCTCGCGATCGCGTAGTCGCCGCCGTACGACGACTCGCCGTTTTCCTGGAAATGCGCCCGGAGACGCAGATACGCGCCGCCGTTTTCGGAGAATTTCCGGAGGAGTTCGGCGTTGGCGCCGGAAAAGCTGTACTCGGTGCCGTTGACGGCGAGCTTGAACGTGCCGTTAGCGGAGTAAAGTTTCAGAGAAAGTGAGTAGTCGGCGTTGAAATGCGCGTAATTGTTCCAGCCGCCGTCCGGGCCTGAGCCGACGATGACCGTGTGTTTGATGTCGTCGTTGTCCGCGCCCAGCGCAAACTGTATCAGCTGGATCAGCACGCCGTCACCGGGCGCCGCGCCGGCCGATGGCAATATATACAGGTCGAAGCGCGAATGCGTGCCGTTGTCCCGCGTGGTGTCGCTCACGACCGTGTAATCCAGCTCAAAATCGTTGGGATCGATGGGCTTTTTATAAATATAGTCGAAAATATTGCCCTTGTTCGCGGTCTTGGCGGTGAGCCAGACGCTTTCGTCCTGCAGCGTGATCTTGCTGCTCTCGTTCATGGCCACGAACCCGTAGTTGGTGTCGAAACTGTCCTGCGCCGCCTCGACGTATGCGGAAAAGGGGTCTGGTCCGGGTGACAACACGGCAGCCGTTCCCGCCAGCAGCAGGATCGCCGTCAATACAGCAAGCTTTTTTTTCATGGGGACGCGCCTCCTTTAATACTGTAATATTATCATATCCGGCCCGCAAAAGCGAGCCTGAATTTGCTTTTTTCGTGATTTTTGACAAAACAGATGCAGATCCGGCTGATTATCGCCAGGTGCCGGGCAGGGCACGCGGAATGCCGGCTTCTCTTGACGCCAAATTGCTCTCTGTTTTATAATTCAACCGTGCTCCCGGGCGCAAATAAACAGACGAAAGGCAGAGCGGCATGTTTGAAAAGCTCGTTGACGCCATAAAAAAATATGATCGGATAATTATTCACCGCCACTCCCATCCGGACGGCGACGCGCTGGGCAGCCAGCTGGGGCTCCGGCAGCTTATAAAAGATAATTATCCGGGGAAAACGGTGTACGTTGTCGGCGATGCCGCGGGGCGGTACGCGTTCATGGCGGGGTCGGCGATGGACGAGATCCCGGACAGTGCGTACGACGGCGCGCTGGCGATCGTGCTGGACAGCGCCACGGAGGGGCTGGTATCGGACAAGCGGTTCAAACTGGCGGCGTTGACCGCGCGCATTGACCATCACCTGTATTGCGAGACGTTTACGGCGCTGGAGGATATTGACACCTCGTACGAAAGCGCGTCCGGCATGGTCGCGCAGCTGGCACGGGAACAGGGCTGGACGGTCAGCCGCGTTGCCGCCGCCGCGATCTACACGGGCATGGTGACGGATTCCGGACGGTTCCGCTACGATTCCACCAGCGCGCGCACGTTCGAACTGGCGGCAATGCTCGCCGCGGCCGGCATTGACACCGAAGAGATCTACCGCAATCTGTACGCCCGCGACCTGGAGTCCGTTAAGCGTCAATCCGAATTCATCCGCAAGATCCGCATTTTTGACGACAGCTGCGTGGCGTACATATACAACACCGCGGAGGAGGTCCGCGCGACCGGTCTGGAGCCCGAGGCGATCTCCCGGGGCATGGTCAACATAATGTCGGACATTAAAGGCGTCGACATCTGGGTCAATTTCACGGAAAAGGACGATTTTGTTCTCTGCGAACTGCGCTCCAGCCGCTACAACATTAATCCGGTGGCGGTGAAATACGGCGGCGGCGGTCACAAGAAGGCCTCCGGCGCGGATGTGAAAGATTTTGCGATGGCAATGGAAATGCTGGCGGATCTGAAAGCGCTCGCGGCAACGGGAGATTAACGGAGGGGTAATATGGAGCGGACGGCCGAAGCTCATACCGGGGCGCGGGCAATGCAGGAGATATTTGAACGTATTGCCGCCGCCGACACGATAATAATCACGCGCCACAGCCGCCCGGACGGCGACGCGGTGGGGTCAACGCTGGGATTGTCCGCGATCCTTCGCGCCTCGTTCCCGGAAAAACGCGTGTTCCTGGACAACGACGACCGCGCCGAATACCTCGCGTTTTTAGGGGATGAAGGCCCGCGGCCCGCGCCGGAGGACTACGCGGCGGCAACGCTGATCGTTCTCGACACCGGCACTCCGGACCGAGTCGCCAATGCCCGGGTGTTCGACGCAAAGTGCGTCATCAAGATCGATCACCACATCTGCCGCGAGCATTACGGCGACCTCGCCTGGGTGGAGGAAGAGCGTTCGTCCGTGTGCGAAATGATCGCGGAGTTTTACCGCGCGTTCGCGGACAGATTGACGCTCACGAGATACGCGGCGGAGTGCCTGTACACGGGCATGGTGACGGATTCGGGGCGGTTCCGGTTCCGCGGCACCAACGGCGACACGCTGCGGCTGGCGGCAATGCTGCTGGACGCGGGCGTTGACTTCGAACGCATCTTTTCGCAGCTGGGCGGGGAAGATCTGGAGACCGTGCGCTTCGAGGGGTATCTGGCGTCAAAGATCCGCACCACCGAAAGCGGCGCGGCGTACCTGCGCATCAGCAAGAGACTGCGCCTGAAACACGGCATCTCGCTGGAAGACGCCTGCAACACGGTGTCGCTGATGGAACACATCAAGGGCAGCCTGATCTGGATCGCGTTCATCGAAAACGACGACGGCAGTGTGCGCGTGCGGCTGCGGTCCAGATTCGTGGAAGTGCAGCAGCTGGCGTCTCGTTTCGGCGGCGGCGGGCATGCCTGCGCCAGCGGGGCCACGGTCAATTCGCGCGCGGAAGAAGCGCAGCTGCTGGCTGAAGCGGACAAACTGCTTATGGACTACAAAGAAAAGGCTTTTGCTAAATCAGGCTTTTGTCCTGAGTAAATTAATAGATTAAGCACCGGTATTTTGACTTTAGATTTTCCGGAACATTAACTTTAGATTTTCCCAACCATTGACTTTAGATTTTCCGTATGCTATACTTTAGAATATCCTAAAGGAGTTGGGAGAATGATCAGAAGAACAGCATATGATGCAGCAATTAGATTAGCAGGGCAATTTCCGGTCGTAGCTATTACGGGGCCAAGGCAAAGCGGGAAAACTACATTGGCAAAAGCAGTGTTTCCGCAGAAACAGTATATTTCTTTAGATGATAAGAACCTGCGTGAACTGGCCGGTTCCAACCCGGGAGATTTTCTGAATGCTTTTCCGAACGGTGTCATAATTGATGAAGCACAAAAAGTGCCGGAACTGTTTGACGCAATAAAATTGGCTGTAGACAGCAACAAATATGAGCCGGGCAAATATATTCTTACCGGATCCAGTCAATTTCGTCTCAAAGCCAATATTTCAGACAGCCTTGCGGGGCGGATCGGGATGATCAAGTTGTTGCCCTTTTCGATCGAAGAACTGGACAGAGCCGGGCAATTTTCTCCGGATGTATACGATCTCGTTTTCAATGGATCATATCCGCCGCTCTATGATAAAGAGAAACACTTTATCAGGGATGACTGGTTTGAAAACTATATTGATACATATTTGGACCTGGATGTAAAAGATCAGATAAACCCCTCGAACGTAAGCGCCTTTCGAAAACTCATACAGCTCTGCGCTGCAAGAAGCGGTCAATTGATCAATTATGAAGATCTTTCCAGAAGCATCGGTGTATCTGCCGTAACGATAAAATCGTGGCTCTCGATACTTGAAGCCTCGTTTATAATACACTTTTTGGAGCCGGATTCAAACAATCTTGGCAAAAGCGTCGTTAAAACGCCGAAATTGTATTTTGTTGATTCTGGTCTTATGTGTTATCTGCTTCGGCTCGATTCTAAAGAAGAATTGCTGTTGGACGAACATAAAGGCGCAGCCGTGGAAACGATGGCTGTTTCGGAACTGTTAAAGAAGCGGTTTAACGAAGGAAAAAAGTCAAATTTGACATTTTACAGAGACAAAAACGGTTTTGAGGTCGACGCGATCGCGGATTGGAAACACACATTTGCAATTGAGGTAAAAAGCAACAGCAGCACGGAGAAAAAACTATCTTCAAACGTAAAAAAATACATGGAACTTCGCCCTGAGCGAACTATAGGACGGGTTTTTTATACAGGGGATCTGACGTGTACTGTAAACGGGATCCAGTATGTTTCTTGGAAAGATTGGGGGAAATAAATGAAAATATTAGTTACTAACGACGACGGGATCAACAGCACCGGGCTCCGGTTTCTGGCGGACTGGTGCCGCAAACTGGGCGAGGTGACCGTGATCGCGCCGAAATATGAGCAGAGCGGCAGATCGCAGGGCATCGTGATCGACCGGCCGTTTGAAGTTGTCCGCTCGGACGCGCTCAGCGACCTGGGAGTCCTGGCGTACAGCATTGACGCTGCGCCCGCGGACTGCATACGGTACACGGTCGACCGGATCGGCGACGACTTCGATCTCGTGTTTTCGGGCATCAACAACGGCATAAACCTCGGCCACGACATCGCGTACTCGGGTACTGTCGGCGCCGCGTTCGAGGCGAATTACGCGGGTCTGCGCGCCGTGTCGGTCTCCACGGTCTTTCACAACATTCCCCGCGCCGCGGAATGGCTGGACGCGGTCTGGGCGTTCATCAACGACCGCGGGGGTTTCGAATTCGCGTCGCTGTTCAACGTCAACATACCGCAGGAGCCACGCGGCATCCGCTTCACGGAGCAGGGGACAACGTTCTACCGCGACCATTTCGTTTCGCAGGGGGACAATAAATACCGCTCCGAATACTACATCACCCGCGACGTTGACGGCGCGGTCAATTTGGATATCGATATCGACGCAGTCCTCTCCGGCTGGTGCTCCGTGACGCCGCTCACCACGCGCCGCACCGATTACGCCGCGCTTTCACAGCTGCGTTAAACAAGGGGACAGACCCGCGTTTCAAAAATTATGCTTTAAAACAGAATATAAAAACCGCCGGGCAGTTGACGTCCGGCGGTCGATTTTATTTATTCAGTTGCGCGCGTGCGGCCGGAAAGACCTCACGCCTTTTTTCTGCGCAGCACCAGCGCGGCGCTCAGGGCAAGCACGAGCAGCGCGGCAAAGGAGGTCACCGCGAGATCGCCCGTCCCCGGCTGCGGCTGCTGAGCTTTGACTACTTTATCCAGCGAGCAGCCCGCGTCGAATTCGGGGATGTCCGGCTGACCGTCTTTGTGATACTTCTTCAGCAGACCGGAGACCGTGATGGTGTCGCCGACCGCGAGGTCATCCGCGCCGTTGCCCTGCAGGCGGTAGCACATGATGGGTTTGTCGGTCATATTGCCCACCACGATCGTGACGGTGACGTTGTTGTAATCCGGATTGAACGGCGTGTCGATGCTGGTGATCACACCGGTCAGCGTGAAGTTGCCGTTCAGGAAGGCGCCGGGATCCAGGTCGTAGACCGCGTTGACGATCTCTTCGGGCGTGGTGGGTACGGGTTCTTCGTCGGTCTGCGCTTCACCGCGGGCGTCAATACTAACCAGCTGGCAATCCTTGTCGAACTCTCGAGTGTCATTGTAGCGCTTCAGTGCACCGGTGACGGTGATCGAATCGCCGACTTTAAGGGTCTCCACGCCTTCGCCCTTCATGCAGTAGCACATTACCGGTTTGTCGGTGAAATTGCCCACCACGATAGTGACGGTCACGTCTTTGTACTGCTGATTGTACGGCGTGTTGACCTGGGTGATCACACCGGAGAGCGTGTAGGTGCCTTCCATTTTCTGGCCGGCTTCCAGCGCGTACAGTGCGGTCAGGATCTCTTCGGGGGTGGACGGCGTAGGCTGAGGTTCGCCGGTGGCGGTCGGCTCGGGATCGGAGGCGGGGACAACGCTCTTCAGCTGGCAGCCGGCGTCAAACTCCTTCGTGCCGTGGTAATCTTTAAGTTTGCCTTCGACGGTGATCACGTCGTTGACCTTCAGCTTGTCGGCGCCTTCGCCGGCAAGGCGGTAGCATTTGACCGGCTTGTCCGGATAGCCGTCGACTACGATGGTGACGGTGATATTATGATGCTGCTCGCTGTACGCGGTGTCAACGCTGGTGATCGTGCCGGTAAGCGTGTAAGTGCCTTCCAGCGCTTCGTCGGTTCCCAGTCCGTACAGTGCGGTCAGGATCTCTTCGGGGGTGGAGGGAGTGGGCTGCGGTTCGGTGGATTCTGTAGGCGCGGGGACAACGCTTTTCAGCTCGCACCCTTCGTCAAACTCCGGCGTGCCTTTGTACTTTTTCAGCGCGCCCTCGACGGTGATAACGTCGTTCACTTTGAGCGCGTCGACGCCGTCGCCTTTCAGGCGGTAGCACTTGACCGGCTTATCGTCGTATCCGTCGACAACGATCGTTACCGTGATGTTTTTGAACTGCGCATTGTACGCGGTGTCAACGGAGGTGATCTTGCCGGTGAGCGTGTATTTGCCTTCCAGCGCGTCGTTGTCGCCCAGCGCGTACAGCGCGTCAAGGATTTCTCCGGGATCGGTGGGCGTCGTGCTGCCGGTGGCTGTGGCTGTAGGCTCAGGTTCGGTATTGCCGCCCTCGCCGCCGAAGGTCACTTCGATCTTCTGGAAGCGCGCGTTGCCCTTCTGAATGTTGTTGGTCCATACGACCGTATTTGCACTGCCGGTCCAGGTGGCAACGGTGTCACTCAGCGTGTAGGTGCCGGAATCGGCGGAGAAGTTGCCGACAAAATCCGCGGCGGAATAGGTTACTTTAATAAGAGTGATAGGTGCGCTCGCCGCGAATGTTACGGTGTTGCTGCCGTAAACGCGGATCGCGCTGCCTGTGGTATAATATTTGGGGTCGCTGGAGCCGGCGCCTTTATCAAAGGTGATGGTCACGCCGTCTTTGGAAACGTCCTTTACGTCGTCTGCATTCTCATAGCCCAGATCCGCGGTGACGATCGTCACTGTGGTCGCCTCGGCGTACGAACGGGTGGCCAGCCCCGCGGTCATCATAGAGATAACGATCGCGATCGCGAGCAGAACTGAAATGTGCTTTCTCATAAAATGAGACACCTCCGCATATTGCTTTTTTGCACTATCAATTCTATCATAATTTCGGTACGGTTGGCAATAGAAAAAGAACGGATTTTACATTTTTACTACACTGCGATATAATGAATACAAAGAAAATGTCAAACGCTGAAACAGAAAGGCGGAACTGAATATGAAGAGAAAAATACTTGCGGCAATGCTGGCCGCGATCATGCTGTTCCTGGCGGCAGGCTGCACGGGCGGTAACGGTCAGAATAACGGCAGCGAACACGGCGAGGGGGACGTAAACGTGACAGACAAACCGGCAGAAGGCAACCTTATCAAAGTGGAACCCCACGATGCCGACATCGGCATCTGGTACAGCGTGTGGTACAAATACGACCCGGAATATCCCAACGACAGTACTAAAAACCTTTGGAAAGACTGGGACATCCGGTACGATCCGATATTGCCCGACGGCACGTACGGCCTGTACGATTCCGGCGACAAAGAAATAATCATGTTCCATTTGAAGGAATTGACCGAAGCGGGCATTGACTTCATCATCATGGATCAGACGAACCATATTGACGTCGGCGGCGGCTTCATCAACGACCGTGCGATCGCCGTGGCGCAGTGCATCCAGGAGTGGAACGACGCGGGCAACAAACCCATCCGCTACTGCTCCGCCATCGGCGCGATCCAGTGGGAACCCGCCGGCAAGACGATCGAGGACGAGGCGGTCCTGCTCAACAACCGCTACCTGCGCAAAGAGTGGGGCGATTCGTATTATATGGTGGACGGCAAACCGCTGCTGGTCGTGTACGGCGACGGCGGCGAGCAGATCTGGAAGGAGTACAAGGACGGCGGCGGTCAATCCAAATACTGCGACAAATTCACGCTGCGCTGGGCGGACAACCAGAGCCGCCCCGGCTACTACGGCTGGGCCTACGACAAGGGCACGCAGCAGGACGAGAACGTTATGGTCGTGATGGCGGGCTGGGACAACCGCAAAGGCCACACCCCCGTGCCCCGCAACCACGGCGAATGGTACCGCAACTCCTGGAAGCAGGTGTTCACCGCGAAAAAATCTCCGAAGATCATTGTGATCAACTCTTTCAACGAATACGCGGAAAACACCGGCCTGCACACGGCGAAGACGGACTACTACGGCAATGACGCGCCGGATCTCTACTGGAACATGACGAAGCAGTACATCGCGCTGTTCCGCAACGGCGGCTGGTTCGATCCGGACAATAACCTGCCGGATTAAAAAGGCAAATGGCAAGGGGCAAATGGCAAATTGAGGAATCGCCGCCGGCGATGATCTTGCATTGACAGATAATTAAGAGGCCGCTTTACTTCCCGGCAATTCCGGGGTTTAAGCAGCCTCTTTTATCTTTGGTTATGGAGATAAGTTTAGCTTGCTGTGTAGCTTACCAGCGTGCAGCTCTGATCGAATTCGGGGATATCGGGCTGGCCGTCTTTGTGGTATTTCTTCAGTTTGCCGGAGACGGTGATCGTGTCGCCCACTTTGATCACATCGGCGCCCGTGCCCTGCAGGCGGTAGCAGAGGATGGGTTTGTCGGTCATGTTGTCCACAACGATCGTAACGGAAACGTTCTTGTACTGAGTGCTGAACGCGGTGTCAACTTTGGTGATCACGCCGGTCAGCGTAAAGGTGCCGTCCAGGAAGGCGCCGGGGTCAAGATTGTAGACCGCGTTGACGATCTCTTCGGGCGTCTTGTACTTATCCGTATCGTCCGACTGCGCCTCGCCGCGGGCGTCAATGCGCACCAGCTGGCAGTCCTTGTCGAACTCGCGGTTGTCGTTGTAGCGCTTCAGTTTACCGGTAACGGTGATCGTGTCGCCCTTCTTAAGAGTATCCACGCCGTCGCCCTTCATCTGGTAGCACATGACCGGTTTGTCGGTGATGTTGTTGACCACGATCGTTACGGTCACGTCTTTGTACTGGGTGTTGTACGGGGTGTTGACCATGGTGATCACGCCGGTCAGCGTGTAGGTGCCTTCCAGTTCCTGGCCTTTATCCAGCTTGTACAGCGCGTCCAGGATCTGCTCGGGCGTCTGGGCAGCCGGTTCAGTGGGGCGTGCTGTCGGGGTCGGATCAGCGGGGCGTTCCGTGGGGGTCGGGTCGGCAGGGCGTTCTGTCGGGACCGGATCGGTGTCAACGCTCAGCAGCGTGCAGCCGGCGTCAAATTCGTACGTGTCGTTGAAGCGTTTGAAATTGCCCTGAACGGTGATGCG
>JAFZSK010000101.1 GCA_017620915.1 Clostridia bacterium
GCACGACGCCACCTGGCAGAAAGAAATTTTGGGGGACGAATCCCCGATCTGGGCGCCGGAACTGCACTATCTGAAGGGCACGTACTGGATCTGCTACTCGCTGGGCTGGGGGTCAATGTCCGGTTCGCTGCTTAAAAGCACCACCGGCCGCCCGGAGGGACCGTACGAGGACGTATCGGATTCGCCGATGTTCGATTATATTGACGCCACGCTGTTCGAAGACGACAACGGCAAGATCTACGCCATCTGGTCCGACGGGCAGATCGCGGAGCTGAACGCGGAGCTCACCGCGCTGAAAGGACCGCGCCGGGCGCTAAAAAGCGCGAGCGGCATACAGGCGGGATTCGAGGGCTGCTATATGATTAAGCTGGATGGCGTGTATTATCTGTGCTCCTCCACGTACTGCACCCATTACCGCTCCGACGGCACGCCGTATCAGACGTACGACAGTTTCTACGTGTTTTCGGACAATATTTACGGCCCGTACAGCGAACGGCGGCTCCTTTTGCAGTACGGCGGGCACAATAACCTGTTCTTCTCCAAAGACGGCAAACTGTACACCACGGCGTTTTACGGTCCGGATTTCAGCGAGCGGCCCGCGATCGCGGAGCTGGAAGTCACCGCTGAAGGGCTGCTGCAGGTCAAATAACGCGCCGGCTGACACCAAAATTACACAGAAATGACGGGTTAAAACCCGCCATTTTTTTGTTGCTTTTTCTACAAACAAGATATATAATAATTTTTGGGGCTTTTTGGACCCCGGAGGTGTATCAAGTTATGTATGCAATCGGAAACGATCATTCGGCCATCGAGCTGAAGAACATCATCAAACAGCATCTGGAGAGCCGCGGCATAGAGGTCAAAGATTTCGGCACCAACAGTCCGGAATCGTGCAACTATGCGGAGTACGGCGAGAAAGTTGCCCGCGCCGTGGCATCCGGCGAGTGCGAACGCGGTATCTGCATCTGCGGGACCGGCGTAGGCATTTCCATTGCCGCCAACAAGGTCAACGGCATCCGCGCCTGCGTGTGCTCCGAGCCGTTTTCCGCCAAATTGTCCAAGCAGCACAACGATTCCAACATCCTTTGCTTCGGCGCCCGCGTCGTGGGAACCGAACTGGCAAAGATGATCGTTGACGCCTGGCTGGACGCGGAGTTCGAAGGCGGAAGACATCAGAAACGCATCGATTATTTCAAAGAGATCGAAAAAAGCAATTATCCGGCCGCGAATAAGCCCGCGCGCCGCTGTAAAAAAGAACAATAAAACTGGAGGAATCATCTATGGACAAGCTTAGACTGCTTGAGTTACAGAAGCAAGCGACTATCATCCGTAAGTACATTATCGATGAAGTCTTTTCCGCGAATTCGGGTCATCCCGGCGGCTCGCTTTCCTGCACCGACATTTTTACCACGCTTTATTTCGAAGAAATGCGCGTCGATCCCAAGAACCCCAAGTGGGCAGACCGGGATCGATTTGTGCTTTCTAAAGGCCACTGCGCGCCGGCGCTGTACGCCACGCTGGCTTGCCGGGGCTTCTTCCCGGAGAAGGACCTGTATACATTCCGCCGCATCGACAGCTACCTCGAAGGCCATCCCAGCATGAATTACGTGCCGGGATGCGACATGTCCACCGGTTCGCTGGGTCAGGGCATCTCTACCGCCGTGGGTATGGCGCTCGCCGGCAAGATCGACAAGAAAGACTACCGCGTCTACTCCATTCTGGGCGACGGCGAGCTCGAGGAAGGTCTGGTCTGGGAGGCGGCAATGGCGGCCGCGCATTACAAGCTGGACAATCTGTGCGCGTTCGTTGACTTCAACGGCCTCCAGATCGACGGCAACATTACCGACGTTATGAATCCTACGCCTATTGCCGACAAATTCCGCGCGTTTGGCTGGAACGTCATTGACACCGACGGCCACGACATCGAAGGCCTCAAGGCGGCAATGGAACTCGCCAAGCGCTGCAAAGGCCAGCCCACCATGGTGGTCTGCCACTGCCACAAAGGCCGCGGTGTTTCGTTCATGGAGGATAACTACGGCTGGCACGGCAAAGCGCCCAACCAGGAGCAGAGAGACCAGGCCATCGCCGAGCTCGACGCGAAGCTGGCCGAGATCGAAGCTGAGATCGCAAAAGTTAAGGAGGCTTGATTATAATGGGAAAAGTAGCTACAAGAGAAGCTTACGGTAACGCTCTGGCCCAGTACGGCGCCGACGAGCGCATCGTGGTCCTGGACGCCGACCTGTCCAAATCCACCAAGACCGATACGTTCAAAAAAGTATATCCTGAAAGACATTTCAATATGGGCATCGCCGAAGCGGACATGATGTGCGTGGCGGCGGGCCTGGCTACCTGCGGCAAGATCGTTTTCGCCAGCACCTTCGCGATCTTCGCGTCCGAGCGCGCCTGCGAGCAGATCCGCAACTCCATCTGCTATCCCAAGCTGAACGTCAAGATTTGCGCCACTCACGCCGGCCTTACGGTAGGCGAGGACGGTGCGTCCCACCAGTGCCTGGAAGACCTCGCTGTGATGCGTGCGCTCCCGAACATGACGGTCATCAGCACCTGCGATGAGATCGAGACCAACCGCGCCATCAAAGCCGCGATCGACTACAACGGCCCCGTGTACATCCGTCTGGGCAGACTGGGCGTTGAGGCCGTGCACGGCGAAGATTTCAAGTTTGAGATCGGCAAAGGCGTCACGGTGAGAGACGGCAAGGACGTCACGCTGGTGGCTACCGGTCTGATGGTCCAGGAGTCCCTCAAAGCGGCGGATATCCTGGCGGAGCGCGGCATCGACGCGAGAGTCGTTGACATCCACACCATCAAGCCCATCGACAAAGATCTGCTGGTCAAGTGCGCGAAAGAGACGGGGCTCATTGTCACCGTCGAAGAACACAACATCGCCGGCGGCCTGGGCGGCGCGGTCTGCGAAGCGCTTTCCGAGAATTACCCCTGCAAAGTCAAAATGATCGGCGTACAGGAGAAGTACGGCAAGTCCGGCACTCCCGCGGCGCTGCTTGAAAAATACGGCCTTACCGCTCAGCAGATCGCGGACAAAGTGATCGCGGCGAAGGGCTGATACAAATTCAGGAGGATCGATATGGTCAAAAGAAAGAAACTTTCCATGGACGGCAACACCGCGGCGGCGCACGTAAGCTACGCCTTCACCGAAGTGGCTGCCATTTACCCCATCACCCCTTCGAGCGTTATGGCCGAGCTCACCGACTCCTGGTCGGCGAACGGACTTAAGAACATTTTCGGCGACAAAGTCAAAGTCGTGGAGATGCAGTCCGAAGCGGGCGCCGCGGGTGCGGTGCACGGCAGCCTGGCCTCCGGTGCGCTGACAACGACGTACACGGCGTCTCAGGGCCTGCTCCTGATGATCCCGAACATGTACAAAATTGCGGGCGAACTGCTGCCCAACGTTATCCATGTATCGGCGAGATGCGTTGCCTCCCACGCCCTCAACATTTTCGGCGATCACTCCGACGTATACGCCTGCCGTCAGACCGGCTACGCGATGCTGGCCGAGTCGAATCCGCAGGAAGTAATGGACCTGGGCGCGGTCGCGCATCTGTCCACCATCAAAGGCAGAGTGCCGTTCCTCAACTTCTTCGACGGTTTCCGCACTTCCCATGAGATCCAGAAGATCGAGGTCTGGGACTCCGACGTGCTGGACAAAATGATCGATAAAGACGCCGTGGCCGCGTTCCGTGCCAGAGCACTCAATCCCGAGCATCCGGTGCTGCGCGGCAGCGCCGAGAACGGCGATATCTTCTTCCAGCACAGAGAGGCCTGCAACAAGTATTATGAAGCGCTGCCGGCCATCGTGGAAGAGTATATGAACAAGGTCAACGCCGAGATCGGCACCGACTACAAACTGTTCAACTACTACGGCGCTCCCGACGCGGAGCGCGTGATCGTAGCCATGGGCAGCGTGTGCGACGTGGCCGAAGAAGTCATCGACTACCTGAACGCCGCCGGTGAAAAAGTGGGTCTGGTCAAGGTCCGCCTGTACCGTCCGTTCTGCGCTGACAAACTCATCGAAGCGCTGCCGAAGACCGTGAAGAAGATCGCGGTGCTTGACCGCACCAAAGAGCCCGGTTCGCTGGGCGAGCCGCTGTATCTGGACGTTGTCACCGCGCTGGCTACTCAGGGCGTTACCGGCGTCAAGATCGTGGGCGGCCGCTACGGCCTCGGCTCCAAGGATACGCCTCCGGCCTCCATTTTCGCGGTATACGAGAATCTGGCGGCGGATGAGCCCAAGGCGCATTTCACCATCGGCATCGTTGACGACGTGACCGGACTTTCGCTTCCCGAAAAGAAAGTTCCCGATACGTCTCCCGAAGGCACGATCTCCTGCAAGTTCTGGGGTCTGGGCGGCGACGGCACCGTTGGCGCCAACAAAAACTCCATCAAGATCATCGGCGACCACACCGACAAGTTCATTCAGGCGTACTTCCAGTACGACTCCAAGAAGACCGGCGGCGTAACGATCTCGCACTTGCGTTTCGGTGACAAGCCCATCAAGTCTTCGTACTATATCAACAAAGCGAACTTTGTGGCGTGCCACAACCAGGCGTACCTGACCAAGTATGATATCGTCAGCGACATCAAGCCGGGCGGTACGTTCCTGCTGGACTGCCAGTGGAGCGGGGAAGAACTTGACGCGCATCTGCCCGCGGCGGTCAAGAAGTACATTGCCGAAAACGGCATCAACTTCTACACTATCAACGCCACGTCCATTGCCATCAACAAGATCGGCAACGCGAAAGTTAAAAACACCGTGCTCCAGTCCGCGTTCTTCGCTCTTGCCAAGATCCTGCCCAAGGACGAAGCTATCGAATACATGAAGAAGATGGCGTACAAGTCCTATATCAAGAAGGGCCAGGCGATGGTAGACCTGAACTACAACGCCATTGACGCCGGTGCGGACGCGTTCGTGAAGATCGACGTGCCTGAAGCCTGGAAGAACTGCGGCGCCGACGCGCCCGAAGCCGCGGCTAAGAGCGAGCGCAAAGACCTGGAGAAGTTCGTCAATACCGTTGTCACACCGGTGGGCAAAATGAAAGGCGACAGCCTGCCTGTATCGGCGTTTACGGATTATGTTGACGGCACATTCCCGCAGGGCGCCTCCGCATTCGAGAAGCGCGGCGTGGCCGTGTTCGTGCCCGAGTGGAATCCGGACAAATGCGTACAGTGCAACTCCTGCTCGTACGTCTGCCCGCATGCCACGCTCCGTCCGTTCGTGATGAATGCGGAAGAGGCCGCGAACGCTCCCGCTTCTACTAAATTCGCCGCGAAAGTGATTGGCAAAGGCCTGGAGAACTACAAGTTCACTATCGCGATCTCGCCGCTCGACTGTATGGGCTGCGGCGTGTGCGTCAAAGCCTGCCCGGTGGTCAAGACCGCCGAGAAGAAAGCTGCTGCCGCCGGTGAGAAAGTTGACACCGCCGCGCTGCCGCTGCGTATGGTGGCGCAGGCGACTCAGGCGGATCAGCAGGCCGCGTTCGATTACGCAGTTGCCAATGTATCCAAAAAGGATCTGCCGTTTGCCGACAGCACCGTTAAGGGCAGCCAGTTCAATCAGCCGCTGCTTGAATTCTCCGGCTCCTGCGCAGGCTGCGCCGAGACTTCGTACGCGCGCCTGGTAACTCAGCTGTTCGGCGAAAGAATGTATATTTCCAACGCTACGGGCTGCTCCTCCATCTGGGGCGGCAGCGCGCCGGCCACGCCGTACACGGTCAACAAAGACAGCGGCCGCGGTCCTGCCTGGGCCAACTCGCTGTTCGAGGACAACGCCGAGCACGGCCTCGGTATTGCCATCGGTCAGAAGACGCTCCGCAACCGTCTGATCGGTTACGTGAAAGAACTGCGCGAAGGCGTTACGGACGAAGCGAAGCAGGCGGTCATTGACGCGTACCTGAACACGCTGGACGACGGCAAAGCCAACCAGAAAGCCGCGCAGGACCTTGTGGCGCTGCTGGAAGGCTGCAACTGCGACAATCCGCTCAGAGCCAAGATCCTGGCCGACAAACAGTACCTTGCCAAGAAATCCATCTGGATCTTCGGCGGCGACGGCTGGGCATATGATATCGGCTTCGGCGGTCTGGATCACGTGATCGCGTCCGGTGAAGACGTGAACATCTTCGTGTTCGACACCGAGGTGTACTCCAACACCGGCGGTCAGGCTTCCAAGGCGTCCCGTCTGGGCCAGGTGGCGCAGTTCGCGGCGGCAGGTAAGGAAGTCGGCAAGAAGAGCCTCGCCGAGATCGCCATGTCCTACGGCTACGTATACGTGGCGCAGGTGGCAATGGGCGCCGACCAGAACCAGACCATCAAGGCGCTGGTGGAGGCGGAGGCATACCACGGTCCGTCCATAATCATCGGCTACGCGCCCTGCGAGATGCACGGCGTCAAGGGCGGCATGGGCAACTGCCAGCTCGAAATGGAGCGCGCGGTCAATGCCGGCTACTGGCAGATGTTCCGTTACAATCCCGCGCTGCGCGGCGAGGGCAAGAACCCGCTTACCGTTGACAGCAAGGATCCCACGGGCAGCTACCGCGACTTCATCACCAGCGAGACACGCTACAGCCGTCTGATCCAGTCCTTCCCGGACAGAGCGGAAGTGCTGTTCGCCAAAGCCGAGGAAGACGCGAAGGCGCGCTACGAGCGGCTCAAGAAGATGTCCGCGCTGTACGAGTGAGCCTGATAAGCTGCAAGGCTTGAAGATCAAATAACAATACGGGCCGGGGCGCGAGTTCCGGCCCTGTGTTTTGATCAGTTGCATGAACAGCGGAAAAATGGTAATATAATTAAAAAATTCCAAGAGGTTTGATATGGCCAAAACTGTTCGAACTTTATCAGCGATATGTCTTGCGGGATTAATATGTCTGTCGCTCGCTTCCTGCGATAACAACAGAAACCGCAAAAGTCCCGGATCTGCCGCGGCATTATACGGCAATGCCTTATCGAGCATGAAGCCAAAATCATCACCGAAAACAACACCGGCACCAACCATTGTTCCGATCCGCGACCTCAATGCCGATGAAGAGCAGCTTTATCTCGCTTACGAAAGAGCATTTGACAGAAACGCCTCGCTTTCCGACATACGGATCGATGCCGTTAATTATATGGAATTGAATGTCATAGTTCTGACGCAGGAACAGAATACTTGTTCGGAAGAGAAAATAACACAGATCATTCAGGGCAGAAAAAGCAGCGAGCCTGTGATCGAATATACAGTTAATTCTTCCGAGTCGTCTAAAAAAGACTTGCTATGGACAAACGATTCAAAAATCACATCCGCTGATTATTTTGTTAACAAGGACTACGTTTATCATAAAAGTGAAGACGAGGAGATGTATACGATCGTTGACCGCGAGACAGAAGAAGGAATGCAGTTATCTCAGATACCGGTAATTGATAACAGTCTGCTGATACTGACTCCGAAAGCATCGTTCCTCGGCGCTGAGTCACATGACGGAGGATCAGGCTCAACAGTAATAGTACTGGATATTTCCGGAGATGAAGCGATATCAATTCTGTTCGGACAGGAATCCGTGATATCCGGACTTGGAGTTTCGGCTAATGATATCGATTATTTGACAATGCACGAAGAATACACGGTCAGCAGCGAGGGGTACATTGTCAACTGTAAAGTGTCTGCTGAAGTAAAAATGCATACGAAAATTTCGGGCTATTCGGCAGCGGTCTCGCTTATTCTCGACAGCAATTACGATATCGTGGATCCGGGTGCCGGTCATTCTGTTGTTATACCCGATAATATTTATTATCCGCCTAATTTTGTCGGCAAGGAAATTGACGAGGAACTGTACGCTTTTTATCTTGCCGCACAGGCAAAAACCGCAGAACTCAATGATGTTCACTTCAAAATAAGCGAAAGCGAGACACGCCGGTATGATCTGAATTATGCTAAAAAAACGGTCAAAAACATGATTGCTGCAGAACTGTTTGTCAGCGGCCGCAACGGAGACGAACTCAATCTTCATCTGTACGGCGAACAGTCATCTGACGATGAAAAACACGGATTCGATTATTATGCGGACAGTGAATTCGTGTATTCATATGACGAGTCAGCGGATAATTATACAGTTTTAAAACGCGGCGAAACAGATAGTTATCTGCTGGAACACTGCCTGACCCTTGACGATGATCTCAAAACGGTATATCCCGGCGATGTATTCAGAGGCGCTGAACTCCAGCCGATCAATTCAAGCACCACCCGGGGGATAACCGGCATACGGGCGTATCCCCGCAGTGATGTGGCACATTTACTGTTTGACGACGATTATATCAACGGCATCATTTCGGATCTGACCGAAACGTACGATGCGGAAAACATCACGTACGTTATAGACGATATATCACTTATGTACAATGTTGACGCTGACGGCTGCTTTTCTGAAGGCGGCAGCAGTATCCGTATGACTTTTACCTGGGATTCATACGATCTGGCTATGAGTCTTGAAGTTTATTATAATGTTCACGCGAATGTTATTGAAACCGGTGAACAAGTGAAAGTCGTTATGCCGGATAATATTGCAGATCAAGTTCAAGATTGACAAAAAGCGTTATCTGGTGTAGTATTTCTGAGGCCGCTTATTGCGGTCGTTTAAAAATGAGACGAGAGGGATAGCGAAGAAAAATGATTAAGATCGATATTATTTCCGGCTTTTTGGGAGCGGGAAAGACTACATTGATAAAGAAACTGCTGACTGAAGCGTACTGCGGCCAGAAGGTCGTGCTGATCGAGAACGAGTTCGGCGAGATCGGTATTGACGGCGGCTTCATGAAGGACGCGGGAATCGAGATCACCGAGATGAACTCGGGCTGCATCTGCTGCAGCCTGGTGGGCGATTTCGGCGAGGCACTGAAAAAGGTGATCGATCAGTTCAAACCGGACCGCATCGTGATCGAGCCGTCCGGAGTGGGAAAGCTGAGCGATGTTGTCCGCGCCGCCGCGCAGGTGGAAAGCGATAACGTGAAGATCAACGCGCGCACGGTGGTTGCCGACGTGAACCGCTGCAAACTGTATGTTAAGAATTTCGGCGAGTTTTACAACAACCAGATCGAAAGCGCCACGTGCATCGTGCTCAGCCGGACGCAGAATGTGCCGCAGGACAAGCTGGACGCCGCACTGGAGCTGCTGCGCGAGCACAACGCCGAAGCGGTGATCATTACCACGCCCTGGGACCAGCTGGACGGTGCCGCGATCCTGAAAGCGATGGAGGAAGGCGACCGCGATCTGGCGAAGGAACTGCTGGATGAGGAGGATGTGTGCCCGGTGTGCGGTCATCATCACCATGACGATGATGACGATGATGAGCATGAACACGAGCATCATCACCATCACCATGATGATGACGATGATGACGATGATGAC
>JAFZSK010000102.1 GCA_017620915.1 Clostridia bacterium
CAGGTACGGCGGGGAAGGCATTGACCTCATGCCGTTCTTGCGCGGCGGGAAGTTCTACTGGGACGTGCCGGCCGGGGCGTGGCGGGTGTTTTACGTGATCCGCTCGCCGTACGCGCCCGGAGCGCCGGAGTGGGTGGACATGTTTTCGCCGGAGTCGTGCCGCGCGATGATCCACGCCGTATACCAGCCCCATTACGACCATTTTAAAGAATATTTCGGCAACACGTTCGCGGGCTTTTTCTCGGACGAACCGTGCTTTTTCAACGATTTCGGCGGGTACTACTCGATCGTCGGCAAGGTCAATATGGTGCTGCCGTACCGGGACGACCTGTGCGAACTTCTGGCGGAGGCGGGCGGCGGGGCCAACACGCCCGAACAGATCCGGCTGATGCTGCCCATGCTGTTTTACGATCACGACGGAGGCGCGGGTCCGGCGCTTCGCGGCGCGTACATGGACGTGGCTTCGAAGCAGTTTGCGGCCAACTTCACCCGCCTCCTGGGCGAATGGAGCCGCGCGCACGGGGTGGAGTATATTGGCCACATCATTGAGGACCAGAACACCCATCAGCGCCTCGGCCACGGTCCGGCTCATTATTTCCGCGCGCTGGAGCATATGGATATGGCGGGCATCGATATCGTGCTGAATCAGATGATACCGGGGTTTACGGACGTTGACCATGCCGCTCCGGTGTTTGCCAACCGGGCGGATCCGGAATTCTTCAATTATCTGCTGGCGCGGCTGCCCGCGTCGCTGGCGCGATTGACTCCGGCCATGCGGGGGCGCACGATGTGCGAGATATTCGGCGCGTTCGGCTGGGCGGAGGGATTGCCCATGATGAAGACGCTGCTGGACCACATGCTGGTGGGCGGCATCAACCATTTCGTGCCCCACGCGTTTTCGCCGAAGTTCCCGGATCCGGATTGTCCGCCGCATTTCTTCGCCCGCGGCCGCGACCGTCAATACCCCGCATTCGGCATGCTGATGCGCTACATGGCGCGGCTCTCCCACCTGCTCTCCGGCGGCAATTACCTCGCGGACGTGGCGGTGCTCTATAACGCGGAGGCGGAATGGTGCGGCGGCCGTACCGAGACGCTGCAGAAGACCGCCAAGCTGCTGGACCGCGCGCATTTCGCGTTCGATATTATCTGGGAAGACCTGCTGCCCGAGTGTGCTGTGACAGGGGACAGACTGTGTGTCAGAGCTCGCGAATACGCGGCGCTGGTGGTGCCGGAGAGCCGGCTGCTGCCGGAGCGGATGCTGGCGCAATTGCAGGCGCTGGCGGACGCGGGGCTGCCGGTGCTGGTGCACGGAGAAAACGCGCCCGCGGGGGTGCCGAACGGCGTTCCGGCGGTGCTGCGCTGCCTGGATGATGCGGCACTTTTGGAATATCTGGAAGGTCTCGTGAGCCCGTCAGGGCGGCTGACGCTGGCGAACACAACGACCGGCGGCTCGTTCGCGCCCGGTACTGCCGGGGACGCGTCGCTGCCGCTGCTGAAATACTACCGCGCGGCGGACAATGCCGGCGCCGAAGTTCTGTTCCTCCACTCTGAGGACGATTTCGCGCCGCTGCGGTTCACGGTGGAATTGACCGATGACCGGCCACGCCGGATCTACGACGCCTGGTCCGGCCGTTTCTTCGCGCCGCGTCAGGACGGCCGCCGTGTGGACATCTACCTGCCGCCTTCCGGCTCCGTCCTGCTGGTCAGCGGCTTTGATACGGGGGACAGCCCCCTGGCCGAATACGACTATGCGGACAACGCCCCGCGCCCCGTCCGTTTTGACTGGGAGCGGACAACGCTGGTCTACCCCGGCCACGAGGTCGAAGTGGTGCCGTTCGCGCCCGGCGTTGACGTCACCGCCCAGCCCGGCTACGAATCGTTCCACGGCATCATCCGCTACGAGGGCATGCTGGAATTGCGGCCCGGCGACCGTTTCCTGCGGCTCACCGGCGTGGGCGAAATTGCCAGCGTATCGCTGAACGGCGTTGAACTGGGAACTGAGATCGGTCCGGAATGCGCGTTCCGGCTGGAGAACTGCGGCACTGCCAAAGGCGGCTGTTTCCGCCTGGTGCTGGATATTGTCAACAACCCCGGCCACGACCTCCGCGACGGCTTCTCGACTTTCCTGACGCTGCCGGCATCGGGGCTCGTTGGCGCGATGACAACAAGCCGGTTATAAGTTGCAAGTGATAAGTTTTAAGTTATAAGTGATAAGTTACAAGTGGCAAATTCATTGACTTTGCACGGGGTTTCGTGCTACAATTCCACCGTAAAGAGATCCATCATTCGGAGGGTGCGATGTCGGACGCTGAAGTGGTATTGACCGGTTTGGTATATGTGTTTGCGGCGCTGGGGCTGATGATCCTGCTGATCGCGGGCGTGTCATTGGCGGTCCGGGCGGTCGAGCGCGCGCGCGGCAAGAAAAAGGTGAAAAGGATCGTTGCCGTTCCCGAGCCGAAGCGCGGCGAAGAGGGCAGCGTTGACAACACCGGCACGAAGCACGCGGCCCCGGACGACGCGGGCAAAGGCGAGGCGCAGAGTGCGGACAACGACGCGGAAGTCGTTGCCGCCATCACCGCCGCGATCGCCGCGTTTCAGGCGGAAGGCCGGAAACCGCGGTTCCGGATATTGTCCTTCAAACGGATCGGCCGCGATTGACGGCGAACGCGCGGTAAGCGGAGGCGCACAATGACTCACTTTCTGGAAATGCTCAGAGAAATGTTCCTGGAGTCAGGCATATATAAGATCTTCTCGGACTTCACCGGCGAAGGGTGGAAGACGCTGATCATGCTGGGAATCGCCGGCGTGCTGCTGTACTTCGCCATTGCGAAAAAGTTCGAGCCGCTGCTGCTGGTGCCCATCGCGTTCGGCATGCTGCTGGCGAATCTGCCCGGCGGCGGGATCTTCCACGAAGAAATATTCGCCGGGGGTCATATCAACTGGGCAATGCTGTCCGGCACGGCGGCCGCGGAAGAAGGCGCGGCGGCAATCACCCCCGGCCTGTTCGATTTTCTCTATCTGGGCGTCAAGCTCGGCATCTACCCGTGCCTGATCTTCCTGGGCGTGGGGGCAATGACCGACTTCGGCCCGCTGCTCAGCCGCCCCTCCAGTTTTCTGCTGGGCGCCGCGGCGCAGGTGGGCATTTTCTTGACTTTTGCCGGCGCGCGGCTGATGAAGTTTACGCCGGCGGAGAGCGGCGCCATTGCCATCATCGGCGGCGCGGACGGACCGACGGCAATATTGACCGCCAGCCGGCTGGCGCCCGGACTGCTGGGCGCGATCGCCATTGCCGCCTATTCCTACATGGCCCTGGTGCCCTTCATCCAGCCCCCGATCATGCGCCTGCTCACCACTAAAAAAGAGCGCGCGGTCAAAATGGAGCAGCTCCGCCCCGTCAGCCGCACCGAGCGTATCCTGTTCCCGATCGTGGTCACCGTCATCGTGGCGCTGATCGTGCCTTCCGCCGTGCCGCTGGTAGGTATGTTGATGCTGGGCAATCTGCTGCGCGAATCCGGCGTCTGCGAACGCCTGGTCAAGACCGCTTCCGACAGCCTTATGAACATCTCCGTGATCTGCCTCGGTCTCACCGTGGGCGCCACGGCTTCCGCCTCCGCGTTCCTGACGCTGCGCACGCTGGGCATTCTGGTGCTGGGCGTGGTGGCGTTCTGCATCGGCACCGCTTCGGGTGTATTGCTGGGCAAACTCATGTGCCTGCTCACCAAGGGCAAGGTCAATCCGCTCATCGGCGCCGCCGGTGTCTCCGCCGTACCGATGGCCGCGCGGGTGGCGCAGAAGGTCGGCCGCGAGGAGAATCCGGACAACTACCTGCTCATGCACGCCATGGGCCCCAACGTCGCGGGCGTGATCGGTTCCGCGGTAGCTGCGGGCCTGCTGATGGCAATGCTGGGCTGATCCGTTTTCAGCCGGAAGGAGCGTGATCGGGTCTTGAAAGAGCGTAAAAAACCGGACAAAGCAAGAAGAATATTCCTTATCGTCTGGCTCGCCGTCATTGCGGTCCTGATCGCGGCGATCCTTATTATCGGACTGCCCCGGAAAAACGACGAGAGCCTGCGCGAAGTCATGCGCGACGGTGTGCTCCATGAGTCAAATAAGATCGCGCTGTTCGGATCGACCGTGAACCCGGGACTGATTTCGGCGTTCGTTGTCACCGGCGTGCTGCTGGTCGCCGCGCTGCTGATCCGGTTGATCGCCGTGCCGCGCTTCAAGACGGTGCCGGGCAAGTTCCAGGCGCTGCTGGAAAAAGGCGTGGATCTGTTTTCGGGAATGGCCAGAAACAACAGCCCGCACAAGACCGGTTTCATTGCCGCGTATATTTTCAGCGCGGGCACGTATATCTTTTTCGGCACGCTGTTTGAAATGTTCGGCATTCAGGCGGTGACAACGGAGGGGCGCTCCGTGGCGTTGCCCGCCCCGCTGGCGGATATCAACGGCGCGCTGGCAATGGGCTTTCTGACTTTTGCCATGATCCTCGGCGCCGGGCTGATCGTCAATGGTCCCAAGGGCTTTTTCCGCGCGCTAAAAGATTTTTCGCTGCCTATCTCCATGAGCTTCCGCCTGTTCGGCGCGCTGCTGAGCGGGCTGCTCGTGACTGAACTCGTGTATTACAGCTTCGCGCTGAGTTTCGTGCTGCCGGCGCTGGTGGGCGTGGTGTTCACGCTGCTGCACGCCGTGATACAGGCGTATGTATTGACCACACTCGCTTCCATTTTTTACGGTGAAGCGGTCGAACCGACAACCAAAGAAAGAAGAGGAACCAAACCATGAAAAACCGTTTTTTCAGATCTGTTTCACGCGTCGCGGCGCTCATTGCCGCCCTCGCGGTGCTGGCGCTGCTGACCTCCGCGCTGTATGTTCCCGCGTTTGCCGCTGAGGGAGATATTGCGCCTGAACCGGCGGCCGCGGAGTCTGCCGCAAATACGGGCAAAAGCGATGTTTCCGCCAAAGCGGCGGCCGCGGGAATTGCCGTTGCCGTAGCGGCGGTGGCGGGCGCGATCAGTATGGCCATTGCCATCCGCAAGAGCGTGGAATCCATGGCGCGCCAACCCGAAGCGGCGGGCAAGATCAACTCCGCCATGATGCTGGGCCTGGTGTTCATCGAAACGGTCATTATTTACGCGCTGATCGTGGCGATCCTGATCATATTCGTGCTGTGATGACTGCCGGAACAGTGACCGGAGCCCGGATATGAGAGTCCGGAGACCTGAAACGGAGGATACGATATGCCTTTAAATATCGATATCGTACAGGTGCTGTTGCACATGCTGAATTTTGTGATCCTCGCCGGCGGCCTGACGCTGATCCTGTTCAATCCCGTGCGCAAGTTCATCAGTGAACGGCAGAAGCGCATCGAGGACCAGGCGGCGGAAAATCAGAAGAACGCGGAAGAATACATACGCCTGAAAGAGGAGTACGAAGCCCGGCTTCGCGCTTTCGAGGAGGAAACAGCCACCGCGCGCCTGCAGGCGGAAAAAGATGCCGCGGATATTGCCAAAAAATATATCGATTCGTCGCGGGCCGAAGCCGCCGCCATTATTGCCAAAGCCGAGGAAGACGCGGAAAAGCGCAAGGAGCAGATCCTTGACTCGGCCCAGACCGAGATCGGCGAACTGGTGATCGGCGCCGCGCAGAAACTGCTCAGCGAAACGGCAACACCCGAACGCACCGAAGAACTCTACGACGCTTTTATAAAAGAGGCTGAAAAGAAAACGGGCCGGAAGGAGAAGCGTCAATGAGCGGCGACCACGTGTTTGAAGAAAACGGCGCCGTGCCGAAAACACTGCGCGTCGAGATCCGCTGCCTGGTGCCGCCCACGGAAGAACAGCGCGGGCGGCTGCGGAAAGTCATGGCCGCCAAATACGGCGTTGACCCCGAAGACGTGGAGCTGGTGATCCGGAAGGATCCTTCCGCCGTTGACGGCTTCAACATATTCGTCGGCGACGACAACTACGACTGGAGCACACTGGGCCGCATCCGCCAGTTCCGCAAGAGCGTGCAGGCGCTGCCCAAAGAAGGCGAGCCCGAGAAGATGGTGTCGCTGCTGCGCGAGGACATCGCCTCGTTCCGGCTGAACACCGGATATCAGCAGGTAGGGCAGGTGATCTCCGTCGGCGACAGCATCGCGGTCATCGAAGGGCTGAAAGACGTGGTATACGGCGAGATCGTGCTGTTCGAATGCGGCATCAAAGGCATGGTTCAGGACATCCGCGCCGACGGCAGTACGGGCATCGTGCTGTTTGGCGACAGCGTTGACATCACCGAAGGGTCGCGCGTTGTCCGCACGCAGCGCACTGCCGGCATCCCGATCAGCAACCGCATCCTCGGCCGCATGATCGATCCGCTCGGCAAGCCCATCGACGGCGGAGGTCCGATCAACGCTAAAAAATATTACCCGCTCGAACGTCACGCGCCGTCAATATTGCAGCGCAAACCCGTGAGCCGGCCGCTGGCTACGGGCATCCTGGCCATCGATTCCATGTTTCCCATCGGCCGCGGTCAACGCGAACTCATCATCGGCGACCGCCAGACCGGCAAAACGTCCATTGCCCTCGATGCGATCCTGAACCAGAAAGGCAAGAACGTCGTTTGCGTGTACGTGGCCATCAGCCAGAAAGCCAGCACCGTTTCCCGGATCATGCGCATACTCAAAGAGACCGGCGCCATGGAGTACACCGTCATCGTTTCCTCTTCTGCCGATGACGCGCCGTCGCTGCAGTATATCGCGCCGTACGCGGGCTGCGCGGTCGCCGAGTATTTCATGTACCACGGCCGCGACACGCTGATAATTTACGACGATCTGTCCAAGCACGCCGTGGCGTACCGCACCATCAGCCTTTTACTGGAGCGCGCTCCGGGCCGCGAAGCGTACCCGGGCGACGTGTTCTATCTGCATTCGCGCCTGCTGGAGCGTTCCGCGCAGCTCTCCGACGAGATGGGCGGGGGCAGCATGACCGCACTTCCCATTGTGGAAACGCAGGCGGGGGACGTATCGGCGTATATCCCCACGAACATCATTTCCATCACCGACGGTCAGATCTTTTTGGACAACGAACTGTTCTATTCCGGGCAGCGTCCGGCGATCAACGTCGGATTGTCCGTGTCCCGCGTAGGCAGCGCGGCGCAGACCAACATAATGAAGAAATCTGTGGGATCGATACGGCTCGACCTCGCGCAATACAGAGAGATGCAGGTATTCTCGCGCTTCGGTTCGGAATTCGACGAGCAGACCCGCACGCTGCTGAAATACGGCGAAGGCCTGATGATGCTGTTGCGGCAGACGAACCGGTCGCCGCTGGGATTGTGGCAGCAGGTGGTATTGCTGCTCGCCGCGCAGCACAAGCTGTTCCTGCGGGTACCGGCAAAACTGATCCCGCGGGCCAAAGCGGAGCTGCTATCGTGGTTCGGCAACACCCACAGCACGCTGACGCTGCGGGCCGAGCACGAAAAGCTCTTCTCCGAGGAGCTGAAAGCCAAGATCCTGGAAGCGGCGGAAACGTTTTTCAACAGTCATCCATATATTGAACGGTAATTCCGGCGGTCAATGAGGCCCCGGACGGTCTCGCGGAAAGAGGGACAACATGGCGGAAAAAACCGCAATCAAACTGCGCATGAAGAGCATCGCGGAAACGAAAAAGATCACCGACGCGATGTATATGACTTCTTCCGTCAAAATGCGCCGCGCGCGGAACGGCGTGGAAAAAACGCGCCCGTATTTTAACGCGCTGCGCGAAGAGATCGGCAATCTGCTCCACTATCTGCCCGCGAAAGAACACCATTATTTCCGTGCGGGCAAAGCCGCCGGCACCGCCGCTCCGGAAACTGTCCCCACCGATGTGAAAGGGGCAATGCTGGTCATTACCTCCGACACCGGCCTGGCGGGCAGCTACAACCACACGGTGATCAAAGAAGCCGAGAAACTGCTCGCGGCGCAGCCTACGCTGCAATTGTTTGTGATCGGCGAATACGGCCGGCAGCACTTTCTTAACCGCAAATTGCCGCTGCGCGAGTCGTTTTTGTACTCTTCGGAAATGCCTACGATCCGCGAAGCACAGAAGATCTGCGCGGAACTGCTCAGGGATTACGACGCGGGGGAGTACGAGTATATTGACATCCTGTACACCGATTACCACTCCGGCCGCGCGGGCGAATGCCGGAAGATACGGCTGTTGCCGCTGAGCGAAGCACAGTTTTATTATTCAGATACGGAAGAAGCGCCGTTCGGCAAGGAATTCCTGCCTGATCCCGCGCGGCTGATCACCGAGATCATACCGAGCTTCCTTACCGGCTACATATACGGCGCGCTGGTGGACAGCTACTGCAACGAGCAGGAGTCCCGCATGAAGGCGATGCAATCCGCGGGCGACAACGCGGAAGTGATCCTCGAACGGCTGCGCCTGCAGTACAACAGCATGCGGCAGGCGGAGATCACGGAGGAGATCGCCGAAATATCATCCGGCGCCAAGGTGCTGCGAAGGAAGGAACCGACTATGGACCAGAAGCCCCAGAATACGAACAACCGCCCCGAGATCGCGGGCATATCCGGACCGATCGTTGACGTCCGGTTCCCGGAAGGCGCGGTATTGCCGCGGATACGGGAGAAACTGACAGTCAGCGCCGCGGACGGCCGGGAGCGCGTGATGGAAGTTGCTCAGCACCTGCGCGGCCATATGGTGCGCTGCATAATGCTGGGACCGAGCGAGGGGCTCTCCAGGGGATTGCCCGTCAAAGCAACGGGCAACTCCATAGATGTGCCCGTGGGCGCCTGCGTGCTGGGCCGGATGTTCGGCGGCCTCGGCGAACCGCTGGACGGCGGCGCGCCGCTTAAGACCGAGGACGGCTTCACGCGCAAAAGTATTTACTATCCCGCGCCGAAATACTTCGATCGTCAGACTTCCGAAGAGATCCTCGAGACCGGCATCAAGGTCATCGACCTGCTGGCGCCGTACACCAAGGGCGGCAAGATCGGCCTGTTCGGCGGCGCGGGCGTGGGCAAGACGGTGCTGATCCAGGAGCTGATGCACAATATTGCCGCCGTGCACAATGGTTACTCAGTGTTCGCGGGCGTCGGCGAACGCAGCCGCGAAGGCAACGACCTCTGGCTGGAAATGAAGGAGAGCGGCGTCATTGCCAACACCGCCATGGTGTTCGGTCAGATGAACGAGGCGCCGGGGGTGCGTATGCGCGTTGCCCTCGCCGGCCTGCGCATGGCGGAGCATTTCCGGGACGAGGAACACAAGGACGTGCTGCTGTTCATTGACAACATCTTCCGTTTCATCCAGGCGGGCAGCGAGATCTCGACGCTGCTGGGCCGCATGCCTTCCGCCGTGGGCTACCAGCCGACGCTGGCGGGCGAACTGGGCGAACTGGAGGAGCGCATCGCCTCCACCAAAAACGGCTCGGTTACTTCCGTGCAGGCAGTGTACGTGCCCGCGGACGACCTGACCGACCCCGCGCCGGCAACGATCTTCTCGCATCTGGACGCCACCACCGTGCTCAGCCGCCGAATCGCCGAGCAGGGCATATATCCCGCCGTGGACCCGCTGGAATCCACTTCCCGCATCTTAGAGCCGGATATAGTCGGTCAAGAGCATTACGATACGGCGCGTAAAGTTCAGGAGACGCTGGAGCGCTACCGCGAACTGCAGGACATCATTGCGATCCTGGGCATGGACGAGCTGAGCGACGAAGACAAACGCACCGTCTACCGCGCGCGCAAGATCCAGCGCTTCCTGTCGCAGCCGTTCTATGTAGCGGAGAAATTTACGGGTACGCCGGGCGTTTACGTGCCGCTGGCCGAAACGATCCGGGGCTTCGGCGAGATCCTGGCGGGCAATCTGGACGATGTGCCGGAGGCGGCGTTCTTCAACGTGGGCACGATCGACGACGTGTGGAAGAAGGCGGCGGCAATGGCGGCGGAGGCGAACGATGAAAGCGTTTGAACTCGAGATCCTGACCCCCGAACGGCCGTTTTTCAAAGGTGAGTGCGTGTCGATCACGCTCCCGCTCACCGACGGCATGATCGGCATAATGGCGGGTCATTCGCCGCTTACCGCCGCCGTGGACAACGGCCGCATCTCCTTCACCGACTCCTTCGGCACAGTCCGCATCTGTGCCGTTTCCCGCGGCATGGTCAATGTCGGCGCCCGCCGCGTCCGCGTCCTCTGCGAGTCCGCGGTCTACCCGGAGGACATTGACGAGGAGGCGGAGCGCCTGAAGATGCAGGAGGCCGAGATCGAGATGCGCAAACGTCGATCTTACGAAGACTACACGGTCTCCCAGCTCGCCTTCGCCAAATCCTTCAACCTGCTCAAGGTCAAGCAGTATTCGGAGAAGAACCCAAACCTGTGACCCGAAACAAAAAGCGCCGCGGCGCTTTTTTGTTTCGGTAATGGCAAGGGGCAAATGGCAAATGGCAAATGCTGCGAGCCGGGTGATGGCGTGCGGAGGCCGAACCCCTTCCTTTCTATCATTTCGGCCTCCGCGAAGGGGCTGAGCATTGCTGCACCCGTTTTCAGGTCCCGGCGCCTTCTCGAGCCTTCCGACCGGCCCGTATTTACACAAAAATAAACAAAAACACCGATTAATGCCGGTTTTTGTTTATCTTGGGCGCCTTCTCAAGCCTTCCAGCCCGTCCGTATTCATGCAAAAATAAACAAAAATGGCACGATTCACTGATTTTTGAGTCAAGTCCAATTTTGTGTGTAAATTTCGATCCTGCACAGTTCATTGTTTTAGGCAGCTTCAAGCAGTGTAAGTTGTTGTTTCGCGATTTTTATTAGTTGCGGCAGCAGATCCGGTTTTAATCCGTTGTATCTTTTCTC
>JAFZSK010000103.1 GCA_017620915.1 Clostridia bacterium
CGTTGTAAATGGACGCGAAGGACGTGCCGTAGTAGTTCAGCAGTTTTTGGATCTTCGCCTGCGTCTCCGAACTGAGCGGCGGGTAGGCGGCCGGGTCGAACGGATCTTCCGGCGTCTCCGGCAGCGGCGAAACGGGCAGTTCCGGTCCGCGCGTAACGTTTTCTGCTTCGGTGGGAAGCGGTGCGCCGGTCTCGTACGGCGCCGCGGTGACTGTGCTGCTTTCACTGCCGGACGGGTCTGCGGTAAGTTCCGGGTGCTCGCCGGGCAGGGTACACGCGGTCAACAGCGCGCAAAAACTCATGACCGCCGCGGTCAACGCCGCTGCCGCCGTTGTCAACACGGCCCTTTTCTTCCCTGCTCTTCCGCTGATCCTGCGCACGTTTTTCCTCATCTTTTTGAGCGATTTTATAAATGTCTCCGGACCATCGGCGCCGCCCCCGCGGTACCTCCGGTCCGGATAATAATATTATCACATTTCCGCCGGTTTTTCAACACCGGGTCTGTCCCCGTGTTCAAGTTTCCGGCCTCGTTTTTTAAACACGGGGACAGACCCGTGTTCAAGTTTTTGGGATATCAGGCGGTCGCCGGAATACGTAAGTTTGAGCAGGAAAAACGGCGCATCCCGGTAAAGCAGCTCAAGAAAAACGCGGTCGCCTTCCCAGAGAGTCAGCGAAAGGATCTGATCTTTCGGGATCCAGCAGAGCTCACCCTCGTCGCAGTCATCGGCAAGTTCGCCCTCAAATCCGTCCGCGGTGAACAGATGCATATATTCCGTTTCCGCCACATTCGACACAAAAGTGACGATCCCGCGCATCCGCCAGCGCGTCAGGGTCAATCCGGTCTCCTCCTTAACTTCGCGCACCAGGCAGTCGACCGGGCTCTCCCCCTCTTCGAATTTTCCGCCGACGCCGATCCACTTGCCGCCGTTGATATCGTGCTTCTTCCGGTTTCGCAGCAGCATCAGGTAGCTGCCGTCTTTTTCGATATAGCAAAGTGTGCTGTTAAGCATGGCGAATCAAGCTCCTTTATCAGCAGATTTGTTGCCGGAGTGCATCCCAAATTGGAATTATAATATATTTAGAGAGCAACTTCAATTATGCCTATCTAACGAAATCGTTATAACATCGCCTGATCCAGACATTGCAACAGTTAATACCTGTGAAAATGGGTGATATCCGTCATTTACATTTTTCACGCGGATTTTCAACAAAAACTCATGCTATTGACAATTTTTGTTTATAAATTCCGACTTTTATGCTCATTTCCCTGAGCAAATCTCTTTTAGGCAGCGCCAGCCCGAAAGTTCATCGCCGCAGGCGATACTTATCACTTAAAATTTATCACTTAAAACTCATCGCAGTGTGTGGCCCGTTTGCATTTTCCCCGTATCTGTGGTAAAATTAGGATGTTGAGGAAAAGCGGCGCTCTTCGCCGGCAGAATACAAAAGCAACGGACATTGTCCGAAAGGAATGAACGCGTAAAATGGGTACAACTGCGGCCGAAGCCGCCAACATAAATCAGCCTAAAATAAATACAGATGAGATCCCGGAAAATGCCGGCGGCATGCTGCTCGTGTGGGTCACGAATCCGATGGCCGCGGGCCGGATCGTTGCCGCCGCGCGCAGATTCGCGGAAAACAGCCTGCTGGAGCTGAAAGTCGTCAGCGTCCAGTCCGAGACCCGGGACAACTGGGAAGGCACGATACGCGACCTCGAACAGCTGGAGGCCGCTGCCCGCAACTCGGATGCCGAACTCACCGTAGTTTACTCCGACGACAAGATCGGCGCCGCGGTCCGGCTGGTGTCAGATGAACAGCCCCAGGCCATGTTTGTGGGCATTCCGGACAAATCACGCACCAATATGTTCACAGAATTATTGCAGATGTCGTTCCCCGCGATACCGCTGTATTGCGTGGACAATGAAGGTCAGGTGAATCGCTGTGGCAGATCAGGCAAATGACACAAAACTGACGACCGCCGCGCGGCCCAGCCGCGGCCGCCGCGGAAAACGGCGGATAATGATCGCACTGGAAGGCATTGACGGCAGCGGCAAAAGCGTGCAGTTCGCGCGGCTCAAGGCGCGGCTCGAAGCTCTCGGCAAGCGCGTCGGCGTACTGGACTTCCCCTGCTACGGCTCGTTCTTCGGCAGCCAGATCGGCGTGTTCCTGTCCGGCAGCGGCAGCGTGTCCGCCGCGGATGTTGACGTCCGCTCCATGTCGCTGTGGTACGCCATGGACCGGGTCAAAGCGTTCGAACAGTTTGACGCCAAAGCGTACGACGTGATCCTGCTGAACCGCTCCACGATGGCCAACGCCGCCTACCAGGGCTCCCGCGTACAGCTGGAAGCCAAAAAACACGGTGAAGACCCGCAGCAGGCGCTGGAAGCGTACATTAAATGGCTGTTCGAACTGGAATTCGACGTGCTGGGCGTGCCCAAACCCGATATTTTCTTCATCTTCGACGTCCCCGTCAGCGTATCCCATGCCAACGTAGCCAAAAAAGGCCGCCGCGACTATGTGGGCGGCGAAAAAGCGGACGTGTACGAAAAGGACAACGAGCTCCTCGAGACCGTGCGCAAAGGGTACCTCACCTGCGCCGAGATGTTTGACAACGTAACTGTGCTCCGCTGCACCGGCGCGGACGGCAATATGCGCGGCATAGATGAGATCTCCGATGAGGTCTGGGCGGCGCTCGCCGGACTGCTGAAATGATCCGGGCTGCCGAAATAATATCGAAAGGATCAATGACATGAATAGAAATACTTTTAAAAAGCTGATTAGGATCGCGGTATTGCCGCTGCTGGCATGCATCGCACTGACCGCGTGCCAGACCGGAAACGGCGGCGCTCCGACCGCGGTACCCACGGAAGTTCCCACCATAGAGCCCGAAGTACCTACTGCCGCGCCGCTCAGCGAAGAAGAAGCGTACGACGTTGCCTTCGCGCTGCCGGTGACGGAGCAGAGCATTGACGCCGTAAAACCGCAGACCTACGCCGCGGTGGACGGACTGGGCCGGACGCTCTCGTTCAAAGGCGACTCATACGCTTCCTCCCAGTACAGCGGCACCGTGGGCGAGCGGCGCGGCGGCAAGTTCGTAGGTATCTTTTACTCCGACTGGCATGAAGAATTGAGCCGTTCCACTTCGATCCGCAACGTGACGCAGATCCTCAGCACCCTCTCCCCCGAGGAGTACGAAGCCGCCAAACACGACTTCAAAAACAAGATCTGGAAGGGCAACACCGGCTACCACTTCTGGGACGAACCGGTATTCGGATATTACTCCACCGCGGACAAGTATGTGCTCCGCAAACACGCCGAGATGCTGGCGGACGCGGGCGTCGACTGCATCATCTTCGACAATACCAACGGCACATACACCTGGAAAGAATCCTATACCGCCATCTTTGAGACCTTCACTCAGGCTAAGAAAGAAGGCGTCAACGTTCCGCAGATCGTTTTCATGCTGCCCTTCGGCGCGGTGGATTGGGCGGCCACGCAGATGCGCGAACTTTACAAAGATATTTACAGTCAGGGCAAATACCAGGATCTGTGGTTCTACTGGAAGGGCAAACCTCTGATGATGGGTTACCCGGATTCGCTCGGCTATTCCAACACGGACCGGGAGATACGCAACTTCTTCACCTGGCGCATGAACGACGGATCGTATTTCGTGGAAAATCCTGCCGAAGAACATTGGGGCTGGCTCTCCACCTACCCGCAGGCCGCGTATAAAAACAGCGACGGCACCGTGGAACAGGTCACGGTGGGCGTGGCGCAGAACGCGGACTACAAGCGCAATGTGATCACCGCTATGAGCGGCTACAACGTAATGGGCCGAAGCTACGCGAAGGGCAAATATTCGTACACGTACAATAAAGACGGGCAGAAGATCACCGTTGACAAAAATATCGAGAATTCCAAATTCTACGGAATCAACTTCCAGCAGCAGTGGGACTATGCCATAAGCCTGGATCCCGAGTTCATATTTGTCACCGGTTGGAACGAATGGGTGGCGATCCGCATGGAGACCTGGGCCGGCGACACGACGCTGACGAACTGCCTGGTGGATCAGTGCGACACCGAGTACAGCCGCGACTGCGAGCCCAGCAACGGCGTTATGAAAGATTATTACTATTATCAGCTCTGCGAGAACATCCGGCGCTTCAAGGGCGTTACGCCTGCGGAGAGCGTTGACCGCAAGGCGACCATAGATATCGGCGGCAAGATCTCCCAGTGGAACGACATTCCCGCGTACAACACCTACGTACACAGCACCTGGGTCCGCAGCAAACAGAACGGTTCCCGCGGCTACGGCAACAAGGTGCTCAAGAACGACACCGCGCGCAACGACGTGGTCACCGCCAAAGTGGCGTACGACGACCGCTATATCTACTTCTACGCCGACACCGCCGACGTGCTCACGCCGTATACGGACGAGGGCTGGATGCGGCTGTTCATTGACACCGGCAGTTCCGGCGATGCCAACTGGGAAGGTTTTGAGTTCGTCGTCAACCGCGTCAGTCCTACCGACGCCAACCACTGCACGCTGGAACGCTCCACAGGCGGCTGGAACTGGGAAACGGTCGGTTCGATCGAGTACTATGTGCGCAGGAACGTGATCCAGCTGCGCATCCCGCGCGAGCTGCTGGGCATGCCGCAGGTCGGCAAACCGCCGGTATTCTCATTCAAATGGTGCGACAATAACCTGATCGGCGAAAACGAGGGCAATATCCTGAACCTATACACGGACGGTGAAGCGGCCCCGGGCGGAAGGTTCACGTTCGTGGTCAACTGACCGCTCAACTAACGCTAATATAACTTAACAAGCTGAAGTTTTTGATCTCCATCTCGATGTCAAAGCTGCCGATGGTCTCCCAGCCGATGTTGACGCCGCTGATGTAGAGGTCATCCGCAGTTTTGGCGTACCTGAATATTCCCTCCCGGAGGCCCAGCGCCAGCAGAGCCTCCAGGTGGGGCTTTAAATCGACTTTTACGTGCAGCCACTCCTGACCCGTATAAGGCTCGTTCGGCGCCTTTACGAGCGAATGAGGGCTGTTTTTATAGGTCTCTGCGCTGGGAATGCTGTAGATCATCCGGTTTGACCCCGCGGTATCCAGCGCCCAGTACAGGCCGGTCTCTCCCCGGTTGTCAAAAAGCGGCACGCCGAACCATACGAAATCGTCGCCGGTCTTGCTCTTGACGTAATAGTAAGAAAGAAACTGCGCGGCGTTCACGCCGTCAATACCCACGAACCTGTAGCTGTTCATCCGGATATCCAACGACAGGATCAGTTTATCCGCGGAGCACGAATAGTATTTCAGCGCGCCGTCGGCGATATCCAGCGGCGACTGCTCCAGCAGCAGATGCGGCCAGTTTTCGGTCTTTCCGGGGGCGCCGTTATAGAGCGGGATCGTATTGAGCCGGAGCGCCACGGCGCGGGTCGCCGGATCCAGCGTAACTGTCTTTATTGCTCCGTCGGTGAGCACGTTCGGCGCGGAGGCGGCGCGGTCGCGGAAAAGGCACGGTCCGGAATTCCACTGGGCGACCAGCCACGCGGGGGTCTGTCCCCCGTCCGGGACCGGCGCGGCGCCTTCCGCATAGAGCCGTACGCTGCCGACTTTGGACGTATCCTGCCCTACGACCGTGAATCCGCGTTCGAAGCCGACGTCGTCAAAAAGCTGCATAGTTTCGTACCCCTCGTCCGGCTCATCGGTGACGGCCGCAGGTATTTTGTCCGTGACGACGTTACTTCCGCAGCCCGCCGGCAATGCCAGTGCGAGCGCCAGCATCAAACATCCGAAGCAAACGGTCAATGAACTGCGCGCCGCCATTTTATTTTCTCTCTTTGATCTTGCTGATCACTAAATACGTCAACAGAATGACCGTCACCAGCACCGCGGTGAGACCGATAAAAATAAGAATATAATTAAGAACTTCATTGTCCCCGCTGCTGCGCTGTGCTTCAGCCGGCGTTTCCGCGGCCGCGTCGGTGGGCAGCGGCGTGGGCGCGGGCGTTGACGGTGCCTTGGTCCTGACCGGCGTCGGCGTGGCGGGAGGCTCCGCGGTCACCGGTGCGGCGGTAACGCCGGAATCGTTCCACTGAGAATTCAGCCAGGCAACGCGGCGCACGATAAAATCCTTAAGATAGTCCACCGACTCGTCGAAAGAATCGGAAGGCACGAAAACGCCTTCATTATGCCAAACGGAATAATTGACTTCGTACGCGTCGCGCAGATACTCCCGCTGCTGTTCCAGGAACGAAACTATATACTCGAACGTGCCGGAAGTGTACAGTTCCTGCCAGCGGGCACGGATCATATTCTGAAGCGTAGTGCTCTCGAGGGCGTAGCGCATCCAGTTGGGCTTGCCCCAGTAATCTTCCAGGAACATGAAACCTTCGGGGTCAACATTCTTCCCGTCGTTGCGGTCGATGCCGCCCATTGCCAGGTCGTAATCCCACACCGGTCCCATGTGCAGCACGCCGTCGTAATCGTTGTACAGGAATATACTGGAATTGAACAGCGTGTCGTCGTTCTTCATTATTTCGTTGAAAATGTACCAGTTCACCAGGGAATCCATGTCCATGTATTGAGAAAAGTTCTCAAACCCGGTACGTCCGACTACCGCCTGTTCGAAATTATTTATTTTTTGCTTCGCGTCATTCAGCGCGCGCTTAAAAGTCACAGTCGTATTTTCTTTGTCCGCCTTGAGCTCTTCGTTCGTGGGGTCTTTGGGGACGTACAGATTGCCGAAATCCGTCTGGAACGCGTCAGGTTCGCCCCAGCCGTAGTTGTTGTCCAGCTCGAGCAGAATGTCGCCGGCGCGGTCTTCCAGCGCCAGCCGGGCTTTGTCGATCTCGACCTTTTCGGTGATCAGATACAGGCCGTTGTAGCGGCCCTCAATAAACACATGCGCGGGGCGGCACTCGCACGCAAACGCGAAGCCGAACAGTCCCGCCAGAGTATGCGCGACTTGATTGCGCATCAGCGTCTGGTCCGTAATATTTGCCAGCAGCACCCAGTCGCGCGCCGCTCCGAAGCCGAACCAGTCGGTGCGCTTGTCGCATTTGACCGCGTAGGGACGTTTGGGCATGCCCCAGGTGTAGTTGCCCCTGCCCTTGATCTGCGCGGATTCATCTTTCAGTATCACGCCGTCGTAACGCAGCGTGTAGGTTATAGGAAGCCAGGTGGAGCGGTGGATCTCTTCCTCCGTGTAACCGTCAAGATCGATCTCCAGTACCGCGAATCCGTCTTTCGACAATTCGGAGGGCTTATAACCATTCGCCTTCGCCTCCGCGTCAAGCGGTGCGACGATATTCGCCCACGCCGAAAACACTCCCGTGCACAGCACGAAAGTCAATAACAAAGCGGCGGCGTGGAGCAGCCCGCGCCGCCTGCTGAAGGATTCAGTTCCGGAGAAATATCTCAGCTTCATTCTTCGGCTTTGTTTTCTTTCTTGTTTTTCTTGAGCAGTCTGTAGACCAGCGCAGCCAGCGCACCGCCGGCCAGCGGCGCTACGATGAACACCCAGACCTGAGACAGAACGGAGCCGCCCGCAAAGATCGCGGGGCCAAGGGAACGGGCCGGGTTCACGGAAGTGCCGGTGAAGGGCAGGCCGAGAATGTGTACGACCGCCAGCGTGAGACCGATGATAAGGCCCGCGATGGAAGAGCGCTCGATCTTATCGGTAACGAACAGGATGAGCAGCACGAACGCGAACGTAAGGATGCATTCAATGAGCAGCGCCTGAAGAAGCGTGGCGTTGACCGCGCTGTTGGCGGCGTACCCGTTAGTGCCCAGCCCGGATTTTTTGTCAAAGAATACCAGCAGCAGCGCGCCGCCGGCAATACCGCCCGCAAACTGCGCCAGCACGTAGCCGATGAATTCTTTGAATTTCATCCGCCCGGCGATCAGCATGCCGAGAGATACCGCGGGATTGACGTGCGTGCCGGAGATATCTCCGAACATGTACGCCAGCATGACCAGCGCGAGACCGAATGCCAGCGCGATATAAACATACACGCCGCCATCCGTAAACGGTCCGAATACGGAATTGATCGCGACCGCGCTGCCGCAGCCGAACAGCACCAGCAGCAGCGTGCCCAGAAATTCCGCACAAAGTTTTTTAAACATCATTCAATTCCCCTTTCACTATATCGCAATGTTATCGTAAATTGTTTTTGAGCATTGTCATTGGAGTCCGCTGCGTTTTCCGCCGCTCAGGTACGCGGCGACGATATTGCGGTTCTCCACCATCATATCGTCCAGCACCGAACGGATGCCGTCAGCGGCAACAGGTTCCCGGTCGCAGAAACTTTTCCAGTACAGCATCCGGATCCGCACCGGTCTCCCCCAGGCGGAGAGCACGTCAGCCAGCGCGTCCAGATTGGTTCCGGCATCGCCGTCGAATCCGATGGCTTTGTAGATCAGCTTTATCGCTTCGCGTTTGCCCGCGGCGCGCCGCAGGTCAACAGTAGTTTCTTTCATTGCCTGCCTCCGTCCGCGTCACGGCTTGCCGTACAGCAGCGTGAAGTGCTCATAGTGATCCTCGGTGTAATAAATCAGCCCGTCATTGGAGTACACGATGCGCTTTACGCCGCGTGCCTTGCCCATCGTATCGATATCGCACTCGTAGTATTGGCGTCCGCTCTTTTTTGGCAGCAGCCCTTCGCGGTTTCCGAATTTATCCCCGCCAATGGTCTTGCCGGGCGCGTACTTTTCCAGTTTGTCGCTGCCGTTGCCGCTCCAGCCGTACACATTCTGCGCCTCGGACTTGGTTATGTAGTTCTTCGGCAGCGTGCCGTACGTGTGGATGTACAGCGCCACGTCGTCCTTGGAAGTGTACACACCGTCCCGGTCGATCGCTACCGCCGTGGGCTTCGGAGTAGGCGTCGCGGTGGGCTTCGGTGTCGGAGTCCGGGTGGGCTTCGGCGTCGGCGTTCGGGTAGGCGCCGGTGTGGCCGTCTTCGCTTTGGTCGGCGCCGGCGTGCCGGTAGGATCGGCGGGTTTTGACGTTGCCTGCGATCCCGGTGTGGGCGTCGCGGGCGCGGGACTCGGCGTATTGTCCGCGGGCAATTCCGTTGCCGCGGCCCCGGTTTGCGTGCCGGCATTCTCCGTGCGCTCCGGGGATTCCGTGGCGTCAATGATAACCGGCTGCTCGTAAGCGTCTTCGTTATTCCCGCCGCGTTTGTTCAGATACGCCAGGTAAATGCCAATCACCAGCGCCAGCAACAGCACTGCCGCGATCAGCAATAATTTTTTGTTTTTTAACAGCTTATCCATCATAGAAGCTCCGGGCGCCGGCCTGCGCAGGCGGATCAGGACCGCTTATTTCTTTTTCTTTTTGGAGGCAACGATAACCGCGGCGGCAACCGCAGCAGCCACTACCACTGCACCGATCACGACGGGAACGAGCCACTTATTGTCTTTTTTGGCGGTTTCCTTTGTCTCATTGCCGGCCTCGCCGGTAGTCTTCGGGGCGTCGGTGACCTTCAGGGCGTCGGTGGCAGACACCGCGGTAGCCGGAGCTTCCGTGGGTTTCTCGGTGGGAGCGGCGGTAGGAGCTTTGGTCGGCTTGGCCGGGAACGCGTCTCTGCCCTTCTCCGCATACTCCGCGGCAAACGCGTCCGCCGCGTCTTTATTGGAAAAGAACGCCATGTAGTACAGATCGAAAGTAGTATCTTCGTTGCAGCTGGTGAACATATCGAAACGGCATTTCAGCGCCGTGCCGCTCCAGGCAGCCGCGCGGGAAAGATCGATATTGACTACCTGGATCTCGTCGGTGGTCGCGTAATTGTAGATGATGTTCTGCGGCTCGTTGTATCCGCCGTGCTTATCGGTGGAATAATAGAAGGAGCCGCTCTTGTTGCCTTCGGCGGTGTTCACGCGGGCCGCGAACTGCAGGATCTTATATTCGTCGCACGGAACTTCCTCGTCCAGGAACATGTCGAACAACAGTTCCACGTTGGGGTCTATGCCGCTCATCACGTCGATAGAGTAGCACTTTTTCTCATCGTCAAAATAGATCTCGGAGATCTGTGAAGTCGGATTGAAGAAATCGTCATAATCTTCAGTATCGAATACCAGCAGATTGAAAGGCTTCATATCGATCGTCGAAGGGTCGCGCGTGGGCTCCGGAGTTCTCTCAGAGCTGTGCTCGGGGCCTTTGTAATTTTTGGCGTCCTCTTCGGTCTCGAAGAACGCCATCCAGGCGATATACATCGTGTCGCCGTCCTGCGCTTCGCCGCTGCGGCCGCTGCGGTATATGCTGTCAAAACGCATCGTAGTGACGGTGCCTTCCCAGAACGATTCGCCGTCTTCCATCTCGGCCACCATGTTCGCGGTGGCGCCCTCCTGATCAGAGAGGCCGCCGGGGGCATTGATGCGGTTCACGTTGTCGTGGTTGGATTGCGGCATGTTGACGATGAACGTCTTGTATTCGGTCATATTGGGCTCGATATCCGCGTGGAACACGGTGCTGCCGCTTATCGGATGCAGATTGGTGCCGAAGTGACCCTCGAACTCAGTGGCATCGGTCGGGTTTTTAACGCTGAATGCCATATACGGGTAATCGGATGCTTCCATATCCCCGTCGGCAATACTGTTGATATAGAAATTGGTGTCGCCCAGCTCGCCCGCGTCAACGGCAACGATCTTGAGCGCGTGGTCTTCCCAGCCCGCTTCGCAGCAATATAAGCTGGTGATCACGTACACATCTTCAAGGTCTTCTTCATAATAAAAGTCATACACATAACCGGGTTCACTTGCCGCGGATACCGCTGTCGGTGCCAGCATGGATACCGCCAGCGCAGCGATCATCAGCAATGCTAAACTTCTGAACTTTTTCATAACAGATAATCTCCTTTTGTTCTGCATTCGATCGATCCAGTTTTGTCAGGCAGAACGCACCGCCCGCGCGGTCCCGCATCCGCCTGCTTAACTGTGTTGATTTTATCATTCTGCAGGGCAGTTGTCAATGATCACTGCATTTTGGTTTTCCGCGATTCCGCGAATGTCAAGCGGTGTTATTCGAGCGTAATCTCCTCTCGAGGCGGCTTGATCGGCCTGTTCATCCGCACTCTCGCTAATTTTAAGGATGGGAAATCTCAAAAGGTGGGACAAAATCGCTCAAATAAGTATTTTTGTCCCACTCATGGCTGCATCGCTGCACTCCTGGCTGCATCTCCGGAACCGGATCCGCCTTCCGGAGCACGAAAAGTAGTACAAAAAGCGGAAAAAGAAGATTTTTGTCCTATCGCAGTAGTCAAGTCCAATTTTGTGTGTAAATTTCGATCCTGCACAGTTCATTGTTTTAGGCAGCTTCAAGCAGTGTAAGTTGTTGTTTCGCGATTTTTATTAGTTGCGGCAGCAGATCCGGTTTTAATCCGTTGTATCTTTTCTC
>JAFZSK010000104.1 GCA_017620915.1 Clostridia bacterium
CCGATGCTGCCTTCCTTGGCCATGTGCGGCGGCGTGAGGCAGCAGGCGGTGACGGTCTCGGTGGTGCCGTAGCCTTCACGCACCTGGACCGTGGCTTTGTGGGCGGCCAGGTAATTGTCCAGCTTCTTTTTGAGCTCCACGGACAGCGAGTCGCCGCCGGAGAAGACGCCTTTGAGAGCGCTCATGTCCGCGTTGTCCATCTTGGGCAGCCGCAGCAGCGCCTCGTACAGCGTGGGCACGCCGGCAATGAAGTTGCATTTATATTTAGTGATGAGTTTGCCGTAGCTTTTGGGGGTAAAGCGGGGGACAAGCACGCAGCGGCCGCCCTGAGTCAGCATGGTGTGGATGCACACGCCCAGGCCGAAGCCGTGGAACAGGGGCATCGCGGCGAGCATGCGGTCGCCGGGCTGAAACATCGGGTTGGCGGCGCAGACCTGCTGGCTGAGGGCGTTGAAGTTGCGGTTGGTTAGGACAATGCCTTTCGTTGTCCCCGTGGTGCCGCCGGAGTATAAAATGACGGCGGGGTCGTGGTCGCCGCGCTTCGGGAAAGGCGTTTCGGCAACCGCGTCGGCGTCGGTTTTGGGATCGATCTTACCCGATTTCATGAACTCTTTCCAGCGGATCACCGGCGCGTCCGGCGGCAATTTTTTGACTTTCCGCCCGGCGGTCAGATCGTACCCGACCTTTGCGGGCAACGCGAGCTCGTCCCGTATCGAGGCGATGATCATTGTACGCAGGTCTGTCCCCTGTTTAATTGCGGCGAACTTGCCGTAGAACTGGTCTAGGGTGACGGCAACGGTGCTGTGTGCGGCGTTCAGATAAAACTCGATCTCTTTTTCGGCGGAGAGGGGGTGGATCATGTTGGCAACGGCGCCGATGAGATTGACCGCGTACAGCATATATATGGCCTGGGGGCAGTTGGGCATCGCGATCGTGACCCGGTCGTTCTCGGTGACGCCGGTCTTCTGAAGCGCCCGTGCGCATTGTCCGATCCCGCGCATCATTTCGCGGTATGTCGTGCTCCGGCCCATAAAGTCGAAGGCAACATACTCCGGGTACTTCGCGGCGATGTCCGCGACCATCTCGTACATGGTGCCTTCGAAATAGGTCAGCGTCAATGGTATCCCGCCGGTATACGCGGCCCACGGGGTCTTGACGGTATTATTTTTGTTGATCTCAGTCGTGTCGGTCAATTTCGTTCCACAGCCCTTTTACCTGATCGCGATTGTTCCGGGTCCGGCGGACCGGTGCCCGCTTATTATATACTTTAAGCGTCCCGGTTGCAAACGGCACCCTGATTCTACCCCGTTTTTTTGAAAAGTGGTCTGTCCCCGTGTCAAAACGGGTCTCAAAACGGGTCTGTCCCCGTTTTAAAAAGTGGTCTGTCCCCGTGTCAAAAAATGTGGTATAATGCCGGAAGCGGGAGAGGTTCCCCGGGAGGTGAAACGCGGCGTGGCCAGGCGCAGGGAAAGCGGGCTCAAGTTCGGAGAGCAGGAAAAGAAAAACACAAAGCAAGACCGGAAAGCGCGGAAAGCGGAGCAGGCCGGAGAGTTCGTCATGAAGCCGAAAAAACGGCATTGGGGCGTGCTGATAGCCGTATTGACCGTGCTGCTGGCCGCGGGGCTGCTGGTGTATCTCGTGGCGCGCAGCAACGAGCGGCTGCGGATCACGGAGGTCGTTGTCCGCGACGAACGCGTGCCCGGGGAGTTCGACGGGTTCAGAATACTGCAGTTGTCCGATTTCAACGGGAAAAGCTTCGGCGAGGGCAACCGGCGCCTGATCGACACAGTGAAGGCAATTGATTTTGACATCGTGCTGCTCACGGGCGACTTTATTGCCCCCGGCGGCAACCTCGACACCTTCGAACCGGTCGCAAATCTCCTCGAGGCCCTGGCGGAGCTCGGCAAGCCCGTATATTATGTGCTCGGTGAAAACGACGTTGAAACGCCGGACAACGCCCCCGACGGCTGGAACCGCTGCATTGAACAGGGGGACAGTCCCGTTGCCCAGAAACTGGAGGCGCTGGGGGCGCAGTGCATATACCCGATCACCGTCATCGAGCGCGGCGAAGCGCGGATCTTCCTCACCGGCATCACCTATTACGAGAAGCTGTTCGACTCGTACAATTTCGATTCGGACAAAGATTTCAGCATCTGCGTGACCCACGCGCCGATCGATTATGACGTTGACAAACGGCTCGAATCGGTCAACCGCTACAGCTTCCGCGAACTCGACTTCGACATGTCAATTTCCGGGCATACGCTCGGCGGTCAATACCGGCTGCCCCTCCTCAAAACCATCTATCTAAAAGGCTACGGCCTGTTCCCCCAGGAGAGCCTGTCCTACGGTCTCCACAAGGCCCAGAACCGTTACAGTTTCATCACCGCCGGTCTCGGCGTCAAGTCCGGTTTCCGCCTGTGCAACAGCCCGGAGATCGCGGTCATAGAGCTCCGCGGCAATTGACACGGGGACAGACCCGTTTTAAAAATAATTGACACGGGGACAGACCCGTTTTTAAAAATTGCAAAAGAGGCGCGGCAGGTGCTATAATAATATTCGGAAGTTTCCGGGGCAGGCGAAGCGAGAGAAAACGCAGTTGTGCCCGACATAGAAGTACGGAGGTTGAGAACGATGAAAAAGACGTTGCCGGTATTGCTGGTATTGACGCTGCTGCTGACGCTGGTCATGCTGCCCGCGCACGCGGATACCGAGATCATTGAATACGACGAATACGTCGAAGGCGCCGAGCAGCTCCACTGCTGCTGGGACAGCATCGCGAAAGACGGCGAGCTACCGCACGAAGACGGCAGAGCCATCGACTACTGCGATTCGATCGACCGCCTGGTCACGGGTCCGTGCAGCGTGGTTGCCGTCCGCGGCTGGGTGGCGTCCACGGTGGAGATCGTGGCATACGGCTACACGATCGATGACGGCGAGCCCGTGATAAGCGAAGACTTTATCTTTACTACCGAAGACGGGGTCCTTGCCGCCGGTCAGGCATTGGGCTGCGATTACGCGCTCAGATATCACATTCAGGTCGACGTGTCGGCAATGACCGGCATGCATAAGATCGCGTTCCTGGTCAAACTGGGAGACGGCAGCATCGTGGCCATGTCTGCCAACGCGCAGTACGACGTCTGGTTCAACTACGCCCCCAGCGCTGCCGACGTGCCCGTGACCCCGGAACCCACTGAAAATCCGGACGAGGCCGGTGCTGACCCGATCGGCCCCGTATTCCTGTTCAATAACGACCAACTGCTGGACGGCGAGTTTTTCGCGGGCAGCAAGAACAGCATCGACGATACGTATTTTGACAGCGAAAAAGGCTGCTACGTGCTGGTGCTGAGCGGCGCCGACGATCCGTGGATCCTGTTCCCGTTCGGTACGCTGGCAATGCTGGAGGAGGATTACAACGTTGACTGCGCCCTCTACCGCTACCTGCAGATCGGCGTGCGCTTCGACGCGCCCACGATGGGCACCAACGGTCAATTCTTCTTCCAGACCGACGAAAACCCCGGCCTGGCGGAGTCCCGCGACATCGTGTTCAAGTGGAACGAGACCACCGAGAAGCAGTACGTCAACGTCAATCTGGGCAAGAATAAATTCTGGACCGGCTTCATGATCGACTCGCGCCTTGACCCGCAGAACCCGCCCAAAGCCGGCGGCGAGATGGAAGTCTACTATATAGCGTTCTTCGCAAATGAGCAGGCGGCCAATGAGTTCGGCGACAAGTGGCTGGAGACCGGCGTCATTGACGTTCCCACTCCGGCGCCGACGCCCACCAAAGCGCCCACCGAAGTTCCCACTCAGGCGCCCACACCCGCGCCTACCGAGCAAGCTCCCGCTACCGACGCGCCGGTCTCCGACCCCACAAAGGCGCCTTCCGGGGACAATAAGGACAATACCGACAAGTCCGGCTCGGGCAACAAGACCTGGCTCATCGTAGGCATCGTTGCCGGTGTAGCAGTTGTCGCCGGTGTCGCGGCCGCAATAATCGCCTCCGCCAAAAAGAAGAAGAAATAGTAATGCCCGGCGGCAGCCTGAACCAGCTGCCGCCGACCGCTGCCGTGGCTGCTTTTAACACGGGGACAGACCCCGAACTGAAACCACGAACTGAATGATAAAACAGAATGGCCCCGGGCGAAAACCCGGGGCCATTCTGTATCAGTTACTGCGGAACTAGGATTCGAA
>JAFZSK010000105.1 GCA_017620915.1 Clostridia bacterium
AGTTGTCGTAAAAATCGGTGATTTCGGCTTAGTAAAATTGCCGGAAAGCACCATGACAAGCATGTATACAGAATTAAAAGGGTCACTGAACGATCCAGATTTGATACATGTTGGATTTGCAAATTATGAGATGTGCCACGAAACTTATGCTATTACCCGATTGTGTTATTTTATTTTGACTGGTCGTACAAACATTGAAAAGCAGAAAGAGGGGGCCATTAAGAGATTCTGGAATAAAGGAACGAGCACCGATAGGTCTGTTCGTTTCACATCGGTTGATGAGATAATGCAGGCTGTGCGAGCGATTACAGAAGGAAACAAATAATTGACCCCACAAGTTGAACGAAACCCCTCTGTGAGAACGATTCCTCCGGAGAAGAGGGCACCAGAAGGCTAAAAAAGCAAAAACGCCGCTGCGGAAATAGCTCTGCAGCGGCGTCGGCTTATCGTGATCCTGATGAAATTATATGGAAAACGGCTGGTATTTTCCATTAAACAATCGTTTTGGGCAAAAGAAAAAGGCAGGCAATTCTATCAAAATTACCTACCTTTTATGGTTGCGGGGGAAGGATTTGAATTCGCCGGGACGAGTCAATTATAACATTTCCCGTGCAAAAGTGTATAAATCAACCCAATATTCGGTATTATCTGTACCTGTCGGTCTATTTAGTTTTTTGCATCTCGACCTGATAATGGTCAAAAAAGTGGTCAAATCTGAACTGAATACCGGAGGTAAAACAATCATGGGAAAACCTGTTCTTACATATCACCGCGAGGGCGATTATCTGCTACCCGACCTCATTCCGCCGGAGTCTCCGCGCATTGGGATTTGGGGTACAAGGCGGAAACAGTACTTGCAGCAATACCACGACGGCATTTACACCGGCCTGCTGCTCAGCGGGAAGCTGAACGCCCACCTGGAGGAAATCGATCGATCGGCGAACGAGGTGTTCGATCTGCTTTTCAGGCAGTATGCCGCGCGCGAGGACGTGACGGAAGAACTCAAAGCGAACAATCAAATGGAGTGGATTCGCCGGATGAACGACATCCGGAAAAGAGCGGAAGAGATCATCTATTCTGAGCTGATTTACAACTGATTTATGTGTCGGCGGCGAATGCAATGATACACTCGCCGCCGATTGCTTATTCATTCAACTATTGCTTGCCGTGATGCCGGCGGCAGCCCTCGTCGCCCTCCTCGTGCCCGCAGTCCAGCGCCTCGCCGCGGTGATGGCCGCATTCGTGCTTTCGGCGGCGGTTACGCCATGATCTCTCTAATCGAGAAGCGGTTTGCTTTGAAAAAAGCGCTCCGCGTTGCAATAACAGACATTGGAAACGATCATGCCGAGGGCCTCTGCATCGGCCGGGTACAGTCCGTTCTCCACGATCCTGCCCAGCACGCGGCATAGGATGCGGCGGAAATACTCGTGGCGCACGAAGGAGGTAAAGCTACGGGAGTCCGTCAGCATCCCCACGGACGCGCCCAGAGCACCGGTCTCCATCAGTTCCTGGAGCTGAGCCTCGATCCCGCGCAGATGGTCGTTGAGCCACCATGCAGCGCCGAACTGCACCGTCGGCGCGAAGTCCGCCGCCATGGTGGCGAGCATCCTGTTGTCCGCCGGATTCAGGTTGTAGAGGATCGTGCGCGGCAACGCGTTCTCCCGCTCCAGGTCGCCGAGAAATGCGGCGAGGTCATAGGGGTTGGTCGTCAAGCCCACGCTGTCCCCGCCGGCGTCAGCGCCGATCAGCCCGAAAAGCCGCGGCGATACGTTGCGGATCGGCCCCAGATGGAGTTGCATCACGACGCCGCGCTGCGCGTAGGCCTTTCCGAGAGAGCGGAGTAGCGCCGAGAATCCGGCGTTCTCTCTGTACGGGAAAGCGCTGAAGCCATGATCGGAGACCAGACAGCCATTTTCCGCGAAATAGTCCAGCGCTTTTTCCAGAGCGGCGTTGAGATCGTCCGTCCCGTATTTCTCACACAAAGCTTTTGCCGCCGCACCCTCCGGTTCCGCCAGATACCTGTCCGGTCGGAACGAGGGGCAGACACGAAACGGGATGGAATCATCCACCGCGATCTTTTTGTGCCACTCCAGCGTGTCGGCGGGGTCGTCGGTGGTACATAGCACCCGGACTTCCGCTTTTTTCAGTAGAGAAACGGCGTCAAATCCCTCCCCGCGTACCATGTCTCGGGTCTGATCCCAGATGCGCTTCGCGCTGTCAGGGGTAAGCGGTTCGTCAATACCGAAATAGCGTTGCAGTTCCAGATGCGTCCAGTGATACAACGGACAGCCAACCAGTTTCGGCATGACGCCGGCCCAAGCGGCGAATTTCTCATAAGGTGTCGTGTCGCCGGTGATGTATTTTTCCTCCACACCGTTGGCCCGCATGGCGCGCCACTTATAATGGTCGCCTTCCAGCCATAGCTCCGTCAGATCGTGAAACCGCCGGTGCTCCGCGATGTTCTTCGGCGACAGATGGTTGTGATAGTCAAAGATCGGCTGCGCCTCGGCATATGTATGGTACAGCTTCTGGGCTGTGTGCGTATCCAAAAGGAAATCTCTGTCCATAAACCTCATTGCTCAAACCTCTCGCGGTCTATCCAGAGCCCCAGCGCGGGGTTCGGGATGAAGTAGATCTCCTCACTGTCCACGGTGTTATAGCCGTAGGAGAGCTTCGCCGGGTCGTAGGTCCGGATCACTTCGTCGTAGTCCGCGCTTTGGAAGCCGACGCCCTCGATCTCCGCGCGGGAGATGTCCCGGACGGCGTAGGTGATGGAAAAGCGCCCGCCACTGGAGCCGTGGATGAGGTGCGCCGCCGCGCCCATATTTTTGCGCAGGTCGGCGTTCTCCGGCTTTTCAAACTCCGCCAGCGTGTTCAGCCGCCCGCGGTAGCCGTACTTGCGGATGAGCACGTCCACCTGATCGTCCTCGCCGAAGCGCTCCACGCCCGGCGCGAGGATCAGCAACTCGCCGCCGTCGGCCATCGCCATGCGCGTGCGGTAGACGGCCTTGTTGCCG
>JAFZSK010000106.1 GCA_017620915.1 Clostridia bacterium
GCCAGAGCCGCCGTCAATAACGGCCCCCGCCGCGGTCCCGCTGTTAGTCTGCGTTTTGAACTGTTAACCATTCAGATAATCATCCGTGACAAATTTCACGATGCCGGATACGAACTTATCCTGATACTCCGGCGTACTCAGCAAAACGTCTTCTTCCGGGTTGCTCATGAAGCCGCATTCGACGATGAACGTGGTGTGGTCGCGCCAGTTGATCCCGGTGTAACTGTCGCTCTTGTTAACATTGCGCTTTTTGGCGCCCGTGGCGGCAATGATCCGGTCCAGCAGTTTCTGTCCCAGCGCCGCGTCGGTCTTGGAACGTTCCGCGTATTCGGAAGTGTTGTCCCCCGTGCCGCGCACGTAGATCTCCACGCCGGATACGGAACTGTTGTCCGAACCGTTGCAGTGGATGTTGAACGTGAGTACGGTTTTGGCCTCATTCGCCATAAGCGCGCGTTCGCGGTTGGAGATACTGGAGGAATTGTCGATGCGGCACATGACCACGGTGGCGCCTTTGGCCTCCAGCGCATCGCGGAGTTTTAGAGCGATCTCCAGGTTGACCGCATATTCTGTCTTTTTAGTAGAAACACCGGAAGTGCCGGAAGTTGCTTTTGCTTTCATCGTGGTGTTATTGACCTTGGAGTTGGCCTCCGGGCCCCACGGAGCACAGGGTTCTTTCTCGGTAAGTCCGGTTTCTTGATGACCGGCGTCCACGCAGATGACCAGTCCGGAGAGCGGCCCCGAACCAGATTGGCTGGTAGGTGCCGGCGTTCCGTCTGTCCAGCTGTCAATAGGCGTAACAACGCTGTTTGTCCCGTCCGCGGGTACAGTTGCATTGCCGTCCGGAGTGACGCCGGTATCCGGCGTGAAGACCGCCACATTGCCGGAGGGATCCGGGGTAAACGGTGCCGCCGTCGGCGCGCCGACATTCGACATTACGCAGCTGGAAAGCAGCAGCACCGGGACCAGCAATACGAGCAGAAAGAACCGTCTCATTGCGAATTACCTCATTACTTCAAACGTGTATTTGCCCGGCGCCAGGTCAATTACCAGCCGGCCGCCTTCTTCCGTAAAATCGGTCACGGGGCTCACGGTGCCGTTGATGGTTACCGTGCGGGCTGCGGCGTCAAATACCGGCAGATACAGGGTGGCATAGGTTCCCTCCGGTACGGAGACGTTGTACGTGAAGAAATCGTCTTCCATTGACCATGACGCGGCGATCGTACCGGCGGCGGACTTGTAACTGCCGCGCACCCAGGTAACGTGCGTCTGGCCTTCCGGCATTTCGTCAGGCGTGCGGGTATCCGGCGTGGGACGCAGGATGATGTGCCGGAAGCCCGGATCCGCTTCGTCGTTGTCGATGCCCAGCATATATTTGTACATCCACTCTTCCACCGAGCCGTACGCGTAGTGGTTGAAGGAATTCATGCCCACGTCGCCGAAGCCTTTGTCCAGTGTGTATGAGTTCCAGCGCTCCCAGATGGTCGTGGCGCCCTGATATACGCTGTACAGCCAGGACGGGTTGTCCGTCTGGAGCAGCAGCGAATAGGCCAGATTGTCCAGGCCGAACATGCTGAGTGAAGTATTGAGCAGGCCGGTGCCAACGAAGCCGGTACTGAGACGGTAGCCGTTGTCCCTGATCTTGCCGGCCAGTATCTGCTTCGCTTTTTCCGCGTAATCCTCGGGCAGCAGGCCGAAGCGCAGCGCCAGTATATACGCGGTCTGCGAGGTCTCGATAAGTTTGCCGCGCTTCATATACGTGCGCCGGAAATGGCGGCGGATCTTCTCATACAGTTTACGGTAGGAGGCGGCTTTGCGGGTCTTGCCCAGGATCGTGGACAGTTTCTCCATCAGAAGCGCGTCGTAGGCGTAATAGCAGACGCAGATGTAGCGGTTGTCCGTGCGCTCATACGCCAGCCAGTCGCCGTACGCGGGATGCGGACCGTTCATACCGTTTCCGGACAAATACTTCATATACTTTTCCAGCGACGGATACGTGTCGCGGACAATTTTAACATCGCCGTACATCCGGTACATAGTGTAGGCAACGATGATCGGCGCGTCGCCCCAGGCGGCGTTGCCTTCGCCCACTATGCGCATACGCGGAATAACGTCGGAGTACGCGCCCGCGTCGGACTGACTGTCGGCGGCGTCGCGCAGCCATTTGCGGAAGAAGCCCAGCACTTCGGCATTGTACGCCGCGGTGCCGCAGAAGATCTGGGTGTCGCCTGTCCAGCCCAGGCGCTCGTCGCGCTGCGGACAGTCGGTGGGGATGCTCAGGTAGTTGCCGCGCTGGCCCCAGAGAATGTTGGAGATCAGCTTGTTGATGTCTTTTGAAGAGGTCTCGATGAAACCGGTCTCGGGCGTGTCGGAGCCTACCACATCCGCTTTGAGGGACAATATCTCCACCTCGTTGTTGGCGGTCAATTCGATATATCTGAAACCGTAGAACGTGAACATGGGATGGTAGCTCTCCGCGCCGTCGCCGCTTAAGATGTACAGGCCGCGCGCTTTGGCGGATCTGTAGTTGGCGGTGTAAAGGGAGCCTTCGGGGCCGTCGTTGCCGCGGCTCTTGAGACCGGAGTCGTTGAGCATCTCAGCGTAGCGCGTCGTGAGGCGGGTGCCTTTTTTGCCGGTAACGGTGAAGTTGACCCAGCCCACCATGTTCTGGCCCATATCGTACACGAAGGTCTCGCCTCTTTTCAGCGTGACGGCGCCGGGCTTTTTGATGACTTCGTCCACGATGATCTTACCGAAATCGTTGTTCTCGATGTGCTCTATCGAGCTGTATTTAGTCAGCGTCTTCGGCTTCATATTAATGTTGCGTATGCGGATGGCGGGACCCACGTTTTTGGAGATCAAGCCGGTGAAATCGTCGAAACGAACCGCTTTCTTCCAGCCGGAAAGCCGGCGGGCGGGCTCGGACAACGCGGCCAGCGTGCCTTTTGTAGCGTCATACACTTCGCCGTCCCAGATCTCCGCGGCCAGGATCGGTCCGGCAATATTGGAATCCCAGTCGGTGCCGGTGGTGAGCGTTTCGGTACGGCCGTCGGCGTAAGTCAGTTCAAGTACCGCGTTGAAGGCAACCTTATGCTTTCCGTATGTGTTGCACGCGATGCGGCCCTGATACCAGCCGCCGGAAACCGCGGCGGCAACGCAGTTGACGCCGGTCTCAGTCAAGTATGGAGTGAGGTTGTAGCTGTAATACAGCACGCGCTTGGCGTAATCGGTCCAGCCGGGCTTGAGTTCGTCGTATTTGACGGAACTGCCGCTTTTCCGGCCGACGCGGGCGCCGTTGACGAACAGTTCAAAATTGCCCAGCGCGGTGGCGTGCACGGTGCATTTGACCGGCTTTTTAGCAGCCGAGCCGAACTTTTTGCGGAATACCGGCAGGCCTTCCCCTGCATCGATCTCGCTGTAGCGATTCCAGCCTTCCCGGTTTTCCCAGGGATTAATGATCTTGCCTTCGGCGTCAACAGTCATAAAACTGTCGTCCAGCGCGATCCAGGTGCTGCCTGTAAATTTCTTGTCTGATTGCGCCTTCAAAATAAGTCACTCCTGTCTGTTATTATTGTGTTAAGTATATCCAAAGCATTCTGCGAAATCAATTCTTTTTTGCGCTTTTTGTCCACGCGGCGCGGCGTCCCGGAAGGCAGAGTGTAGCGCATGATGCCGAAGTTGGCGCCCATGGGCTGGAAGTCCGGGCCCTGATATCCGGAAGCGTACGCACAGAGCGCGCCGATCTGCGTGCTTTGCGGCAGCGAAAACGGCTGCAGATCCTTGACATAGCAGCAAGCGTTTAAACCCGCCATAAGCCCGGAAGACGCGGATTCGATATACCCTTCCACGCCGGTGATCTGCCCAGCGAAAAAGACGGGGACCGACGTCCCGAACACGGCGGGATCCAGCACCCGGTATGTATCGTCCAGCAGTCCGGGGGATTTGATATATGTGTTCTTATGCATCACGCCGTAGCGCGCGTACTCCGCGTTCCGGAGCGCCGGGATCAGGCCGAACACACGCTTCTGCTCGCCGAATTTGAGCCGCGTCTGGAAGCCTACGATATTGTACAGCATATCCGCGGAATCGTCGCGTCGCAGCTGCACCACCGCGTAATACTTCTCGCCGGTCTCCGGGTTGCGGATGCCCACGGGCTTCATCGGCCCGTACCTGAGCGTATCGTAGCCTCTCCCCGCCATCACTTCCACGGGCATGCAGCCTTCGTACACGCACGCGGCGTCAAAATCTTTCACTTCGGCACACTGCGCCGCCGTAAGTTCGCGGTAAAATTCGCGGTATTCCGGCTCGGACAGCGGGCAATTGATATAGTCCGACTCCCCTTTGTCGTACCTGGAAGCGTAGAACGCGTGGTCAAAATCTATACTTTCCTTGAACACAAGCGGCGCCGCGGCATCAAAAAAGCTGAGAGATTCCTCTCCCAGCGCATGTTTGATGCTTTCGGCCAGCGGCTCGTAGGTGAGCGGACCGGTGGCAATTATTAACGCTTCGCAGTCCGGATACGCCGCGGATTCGGCTACGGACAATACAGTCTTCCCAATTATTTCTACGTTGGGCATTGCCGCCAGCGTTTCAGTGACTGCCGCGGAAAACTGGTCGCGGTCGACCGCCAGCGCACCGCCTGCGGGGACCTTGTTGACGTCCGCCGCCTGCAGTACCAGCGAACCCAGCCGCCGCATCTCTTCTTTGAGCAGACCGGAAGCGGAATTGACGTCCGCCGCTTTAAACGAATTGCTGCAGACCAGTTCGCATAAAAGTTCACTGTGGTGCGCCGGAGACATACGCTCCGGCTTCATATCCACCAGTTTTACGTCAATGCCGCGGACCGCCAGCTGGAATGCCGCTTCGCATCCCGCGAATCCGCCTCCGATCACATATACCGCCATGATCAGGCCTCTTTATTGCCGGAGTTTGATTCTCCGCCGTCGCCTTCCGGAGCGTCTTTTTTACTTCCGCGTTTTCCGCGGCCGTACTGCTTGTAATCACAGTCTTTACTGCTGCAGGCCACAAAGCGCTTGCCGGATTTATTGTACACATATTCCAGATGTTTACCGCACTTAGGACATTTGTCGCCGGTGGGTACGTTCCAGCTGATGAACTTGCACTCGGGATAGCCGGTGCAGGAGATATACTTCTTGCCGGATTTAGAATGACGGTAGATCAGTGGCTTGCCGCAGTCGGGGCAGTTCACGCCCACGTTCTCTATAATGGATTTAGTATTGCGGCAGGACGGAAAACCGGGGCACGCCAGGAATCTGCCGTTGCGGCCCTGCTTGTATACCATCATACGCCCGCATTTGTCGCAGACCACGTCGCTCACTTCATCCGGCACTTTGACCCGAGCCGTTTCATCCAGCGCCTTCTTAAGTTCTTCCTCGAGGCCCATGTAGAATTCACTGATTACGTCTTTCCATTGCCGTTCGCCCTGCGCTACTTTGTCCAGCTGCTCCTCCAGGCCCGCCGTGAACGATACGTCCACGATGTTAGGAAACGCGCCGTTCAGGTACTGATTGACCGTCTTGCCCAGTTCGGTGGGTATCAGCAGTTTCTTATCGCGGACCACATAATCGCGGGTGAAGACCACGGAGATGATCTGGGCGTACGTGCTGGGACGCCCGATGCCGAGGTCGGTCAATGTCTTGATCAGCGACGCTTCAGTATATCGGGACGGCGGCTCGGTGAAATGCTGCTCTGCGTCAATGCCGTCAACATTGAGCGCTTCCCCTTCTTCAAGTTTAGGCAGTTTGCCTTCCGCTTCGGTCTTCTGATCCTGCTTCTCTTCGTACACTTTGGTGTAGCCCGGGAATACCGGCGTGGAACCCGAGGCTTTGAATAAGCTGCTGCCCGCGATGATATCCACGTTGCAGACGTCGAACACGGCATCCGCCATCTGGCTGGCGATGAACCGCTCGTAGATCAGCTTATACAGCCGGTATTGATCGCTGGAGAGTTTTGCTTTGACCTTATCCGGCGTGTAGTCGATATGCGTGGGTCTGATCGCCTCATGGGCGTCCTGCGCGGAGTTCTTGTTTTTGTACACGCGCCGGAAGCCGGGCAGATACTTGTCGCCGTATTCGGCAGCAATATACTGTCTCGCCGCGTCCTGCGCTTCTTCGGAAACACGCGTGGAATCGGTACGGATATACGTCACGAGACCGGTAGCGCCGGAAGCGTCAACCGCCACGCCTTCATACAGCGACTGCACCACGGACATGGTCTTGGCCGACGGGAAATTGAGCCGGCGGGACGCTTCCTGCTGGAGCGTACTGGTGATGAACGGCGGCGCGGGAGGCCGTTTCTTGGTAGTATTTTTAACGGACTTCACGGTAAATGTACTGTTCCTGACATCTTCCAGCACTTTGTCCGCGTCGGCTTTATCAGACAGGTTCTTCTTTTTACCGTCCGCCGTACCGTAATACTTGGCTTCAAATTTGTCGGACGCTTTGGGCGCATCTGATATCTTTGAGAGCTTCGCCGTGACGTTCCAGTATTCCTTCGGCTTGAACGCGTCGATCTCGGCTTCGCGGTCGCAAATAAGTCTCAAAACCACGGACTGCACACGGCCGGCGCTGAGTCCTTTTTTGACCTTGCGCCAGAGCACCGGGCTGATCTCGTAACCCACCAGACGGTCAAGCACGCGGCGGGCCTGGTATGCGTTGACCAGATTAAGGTCAACGGTGCGCGGCGTCTTTACGGAGTCCTGCACGACTTTTTTGGTGATCTCCTGGAACGTGACGCGGCACACCTGCGCGTTGTCAATGCCCAGCAAATACTCCAGATGCCACGCGATGGCTTCGCCTTCGCGGTCGGGGTCCGTGGCGATCAGCACTTTTTTAGCGGCGCCGGCATCGTCCCGGAGCATCTTGATTATATCGGATTTGCCGCGGATATTCGCGTATTGAGGTTCAAAGCCGTTGTCGATATCTATCGACAGTTTGCTGGCGGGCAAATCTCTTAAATGACCCACGCAGGCGTCCACTTTATACCTGCTGCCCAGAAAGCGCCCAATATTCTTTGCCTTGGAAGGCGACTCTACTATCACTAAATAATCTGCCATCAATTTACATCTCCCTGCCTGTTACCGGCGTTGATATAATACACTCAGCGGCCGCCGGTGTAAAGTGAAAAATTCTGTCAGCGGTCATTGGCGATACTGTACCCTCCGTAATCGCTTCTTCGCACGATGCCGCGGATCTCCAGCATCGTGAGCGAGCCGGCCACGGTTCCTGCGTCCAGTTCGGTCTTTTCGACTACAGCTTCGGCGCTGTCCGCGCCTTTCAGCACCGCGTCAGCCACGCGGCTCAATGGAAACGGCAGCCCGATCAGCCAGCCGTTGTTATTTGCACCGTGAACTTTGCCGCCCTCCGGTTCGATACCCAGTTCGTCATAAATAACGCCGATATCCGTGACGCAGATCGCCCCCTGGCGGATCAGTTCGTTGCAGCCGTACGCCATCGGGTTGCGTACATCCCCCGGCAGCGCGAAAACGAGCCGGTCCGCTTCCAGCGCTTTGTCCGCGGTTATGAGCGCACCGGAACGGTGTGCCGCCTCCACCACCAGTGTGGCCTGACAAAGACCCGCAATGATGCGGTTGCGTGCGGGAAACAGCTGGCGCGCGGGCACACAGCCGGGCGGCGATTCGGACAATACGCAGCCGCCTTTGGCGATTATATCGTTATATAATTTCTTATGTTCTCTCGGGTATACCACGTCCGCACCGGACGCCAGTACCGCCACGGTCTTGCCGCCCGCGTTGAGTGCGCCCCGGTGCGCCGCGCCGTCGCAGCCCAGCGCCAGTCCCGATACCACGATCACGCCCTGCTTGGCCAGGTCGAACGCGTATTGACGCGCGTTGGCTTCGCCGGAATTGGAGCAATGGCGCGAACCTACTATCGCCACTGCGATATCTTCTTCGCCCGGCAGCGCCGCTTTATCGCCGTAATAATAAAGTACCAGCGGACACGCCGCGGGCAGATGCTTCAGCAGCTCCGGGTATTCCGGGTCGGAATACGTCAGAATACTCATCCCGGACTCCTGCGCTTTGCGGTAAATGCCGAACGCGGTCTCCGCCAGTTCCCGGTCCGAGAAACGGCCAGACGCCTTCGGAAACTCCCGCAGCGAATACGGCTTTACGCCGCGCATGAACGCGTCATATATCCCGGCACCGGAACCGAATTCCGACAGCAGCGCGCGGTATATCCGGTAATTCGGACTGCCCAGCAGGCTGAGCCAGATCATCACGACTTTTTCGTTGACTTCATGCGGCATTTTCCTGATACCCCCTGTCTCCGAACAACCGGTGATCCATGGCGCGGTACGAGAGCGCTTCCGCCATATCCTCCTCAGCAACATTTTCGTGACCGTTCAGGTCGGCAACGGTGCGCGCCACCGCTTTTATCTTATTATACGCCCGGACGCTGGAGGACAACTTCTCCACGCCCGCTTCAAGCAGTTTCTCCGCCGCCGGCGTACAATTGCACACTTTGTCCAGCTCGTCGCCGGTCAATAACGAATACGGCCTTGCCGGCAGTTCATAATGATCCAGACGTTCCTTCTGCAGTTTGCGCACCGCCGCGACGCGCGCCCGGATCGTCTCGGCGCTTTCTTCCGCCGGCGCGGTCAATTCCGCGTACTCCGGCGATCTCACCGGTATGTGGATGTCGATCCGGTCCAGCACCGGCCGGGACAGGCGCCCGAGGGTATTGCTCACCATTTTAGGAGTGCACGTGCATTTTTCGCGGCCTTCGAACAGATTGCCGCAGCGGCACGGATTGGCCGCCATTATCAGCATGAAATCCGCAGGGAGCTTTTCGATGTGTCCCACGCGGGAGACGTTGACCTCCCCCGAATCCATCGGCTGCCGCAGCGCGTCGATCACCGGCCGTTCCAGTTCGGTGGCCTCATCCATAAACAGCACGCCGCGGTGCGCCAGCGAGATCTCGCCGGGCACCACCGGACGGCCGCCGCCGATGAGCGCGGTTTTAGTTATCCCATTGTGGATCTCCCGGAACGGCGGATCGCAGATCAGCGGCGTGTCCTTATCTAAGAGGCCGCTCAGGCTGTATATAGAAGTGACGTCATAAATGTCCTGCTTTTCCAGCGGCGGCAATATCGATCTGACACTGTGAGCCAGCAAAGTCTTGCCGCTGCCCGCGGCGCCGAGCATCAGCAGGTTGTGCTTTCCGGCGGCGGCGATCTCAAGGGCTCTCTTGGCCGATTTATGCCCTTTTATATTACGGATACTTGTGTACTCAGTTTCCCGGTGAACTTCGCTTAAACGGCCGATTACGGGCGCCTGCGCGAGTTTTACCGCAGGTATCAGCTCGTCCAGGCAGCTGACCGGCCGGATATGCAGTCCTTCCAGTCCGGATACTTCGTCCAGATTGCCCAGCGGCAGCACGATCTCGCTGATCCCGTTTTGCAGCGCGCTGACGCACATGGAAAACGCGCCGGTCACCGGACGCACGCCGCCGTTCAGGGACAATTCGCCGATCAATGCCATATTGTCCGTACTGCCCGGAGGCAATTCTCCGCTAACCGCCAGCAGCCCGGCGGCAATAGCCAGGTCGAACACCGTCCCTTCTTTGCGCACGTCCGACGGCGCCAGATTGACCGTGATCCGTCCCTTGGGCAATTCATAGCCGCAATACTTCATGGCGGCGCACACTCGGTTCTTGGACTCTTTAACCGAGGCGCCCGCCAGGCCGATGATGTTGAACTCATTCATGCCTTTACCGACGTATGTCTCCACCGTCGTCAACAATCCCCTGACCCCGCTGATACACACTGAATTGATGACCGAAATCATAATGGTCTCCTCTCTTCTGCCGGTGCCCCGCCCGCACAACTGCTCCGGAGAGAGGATACACTTTTTTGATTCATGCGCGCAACATATTTCCCGGGAAATGGGTGATGAAGAAATTTTTGTCAGGAATGTATTATTTATGAGTAAATTTATCTGAAAATCGTTATTATCTGTCCATTATACTGCACTTTAGCTAATTAAAGTGCGTCGCATTCGTATCATTTTCGTTGCGTAAGCTAAATACAACAAAAACTGATTTCCGGTCACCGTAACGTTTGATGACTGATAATCAAGGAGAATCAACTTCTACTGGCAATACATTTTTTATTCCGATATTGATCCCGGGAGTTTCTTTCCCGTCACCGCCGTAACCAAATTCCGGATCCGTGTCATCTGCCATTTTTATAACATACAAAGAATAGATCCCTACATTGTTGTCATCCATTGAATCAATTGAACAATAATCTATAGAAAAACGGAATTCATCCATATCTGTTTTAACGTCATATGAAAAACCTGCACATTGTTTTTTTTCACCGTAATCCCAATTACCCGAGCCGCCTGATCCTTTCCATTCAAGAGATATGTAGTTCCCTTGATAATAATTAAAAAGGTCCACCATACTTTGATCAAAGCCATCGACTTGAGTAACTGTATTATATGAAAATAACTTTCGTAATGCTTCTTCGTCTCTGCTCTGAATTGCCTCTAACACTTTAACCATGATGGCCTTATCTTCTGCATTCGGGTCGTCAATGCCAAATAAAACGCCAGATAATTTCTTAATTAAAGAACCGATCGAGCAGGAAGAAAATAAAACAGCGAACAACAAAAAAATTGCGATCAGGATGGTATATTTTTTCTTCAAATCTATTTACCTTTTTCCTTCTTCTCAATCATCGTTTTGAGCTCGTCCATGAAGGAGTCAACGTCCTTAAACTGCTTGTAAACCGACGCGAACCGCACGTACGCCACTTCATCCAGATCCTTCAGCCGGGTCATTATGAGCTCGCCGATCTCCTTGGAGCTGACTTCACGCTTCATGGAGTTCAGCAGCTGTTGCTCTACCGAAGTCGCGATCTCCTCCGCCTGGTCCAGCGAGACCGGGCGTTTGGCACAAGCTTTCATTATGCAGTTGGTGATCTTGGAGCGGTCGAATAATTGACGGCTGCCGTCTTTTTTGATCACCATCAGCTGCGTATCTTCTACTTTTTCGTACGTGGTAAAACGCGAACCGCATTTGAGGCATTCGCGGCGACGGCGCACCGCGGAATTGTCCTCGGCGGGCCGGGAATCGATCACTTTGTCCTCGGTATGGGAACAATACGGGCATCTCATAGTTACTCACTCCGGTTCGGTCTTTACAGGCGCCGCAAATCGCGCGGTCAATAACTTTAAAACTTTAAAAGCACGCCGTATCCGTCTGCCTGTTTGATAATATTATACTCATATTCCGGCGGCAATTCAAGGGCACCGGTTATGTACCGGCTGCCCCGGCCGCGGCGATCAACAGCGCACAGATA
>JAFZSK010000107.1 GCA_017620915.1 Clostridia bacterium
CAGCAGTTCGCCGCGGCGGGCCGCGGTCAGAGTGATCTTGCGAGCCATGTTGTCCTCCCCGTGCGCGCCGTCAACGCAGGAACTCCCGCAGCCAGAGCGCGCTGTCTTTGTAAACGTAATTGTCCGCGCCGTAATCGCAGCGGATCAGCCCGAAACGCATCGAGTCGCCCGCGGTCCATTCGAAATTGTCCAGCATCGACCACACGTAGTAGCCGCGCACATCGATGCCCTCGTCTATCGCCTTTTTGAGCCACTCCAGGAAGCCGTTCAGGTAGCGGATCCGGGTCACGTCGTGAACCCGCGCGCGGCCGTCGGCGTCGTATACCACCTGCTCTTCGCAGTTGTACGTGCCGTTTTCGGTGATGAAGATCGGGACGTCAACACCGAAATTCTCCGTGACATTATGCAGCGCGTCGTAGATGGCTTTGGGGTAGAATTCCGCGCCGTTGTCCATGTAGTTGCCGCCGCCGAACTCCACCGTTTCCCGCACTTTGCCGGGCTCGACGGAGTCCACAACGCGATTGTAGCAGTTGAGCCCGAAAAAGTCCAGCGGCTGCCGGATCAGTTCGAAGTCGCCGGGCCGTATGTCGGGCAGGCAGTCGCCCTCCGCCATATATTTGAGCAGCGCCCCGGTGTACCCGCCCTTGAACAGCGGATTCAGATAGGAACGGTACGCTTTCTCATTCTCCAGCTCGGCCAGCGCGCAGTCGCGGGGATCCTCCGGCCGGGCGGGATGGTGATGCCACACGTCCACCACGATGCCGATGTTGGGCTTTGTGAGATCCAGCTCCGGCCGCTTTTCGCCGAACAGTTCGCGGAACCGTTTGACCGCGCTGCCGTGGGCCAGCAGCAGGTTGTGGTTGGCCTGCCGTCCGAATCTCTCCGACTTCCGGCCGGGGGCAAACGCGCCGAGCCCGTACCCGACGTAGGTGGCAATGGGTTCGTTGAACGTGCTCCACAAAGGGACAACGTCTCCGAACGTCTCGAACATGAACCCCGCGTATTCGGTGAACCAGTTCACGATGTCGCGGTTCAGGAAGCCGCCGCGGTACTCCAGTTCCTGCGGCAGGTCCCAGTGGTACAGCGTGGCGTTGGGCATCAGTCCCAGCCGCAGCATCTCGTCTATGGCGCGCTTGTAGAAGTCAACGCCCTTCTGATTGACGCGCCCCGCGCCGTCGGGCATGACCCGCGCCCAGGAGAACGAGAACCGGTGGGAATTGACGCCCAGCCCGCGCATCATGGCGAGCTGCTCCGGATATTTATGGTAATAATCGCAGGCAATATCCGGGGTCTGTCCCCCGTATGTTTTGCCCGGGGTGCGGGCAAACACGTCCCAGATCTCGGCGCCTTTGCCGTCCTCAAACACCGCGCCTTCGATCTGCGCCGCCGAGGTGGCAATGCCCCACTTGAATCCTTCCGGGAAATCCCGCGCGGTCAGTTTCGCCATTAATTAACCCCTCCTGTTTATCGTTTAACCACTGTAAACACTACTGCTGCCAATCTTCTGATATTTCAAGAATATCGATCTCTCCATATACATCCTTTATCATTTGTACTATCTCTTCTTCCGTATATTTAAGGCTGATTATTCCTTTTCTGGCTATCAAATTAATGCCGTTAGTACATATAATATACTCGTTCGTCTTATTCAGATCGATAGAGTAATCAAGCAGCGGAGAATCAAAAAGCCAGATAATGTAGCATCTGCTATATCCATTAATCTCCTTTGACTTTGGTTCATAGTTCTCCCCGGAAAAGCGCCGGGTAATCAGTTGCTCATTATGAGGATCATAATCCCCCTTATATACTTTTTCGATTTTGCATATGTATTTCGAATAGTATTGACCTGGTTTCCGATCTGAGTACGGTTGAATCACCTTTATCTTCATAATATATGATGCTTCAGTAATAATATCAGCGATATCATCCGACTCAATAAAGTAAAATCCGTACGCGACAGGAGGATCGCAGGCTGCGGCAAGTTCTTTAACATAAGCCAGAAATGAATCAAAGTTTCTGAAACGTTCTTTTGAAGCGAGCGTCATATAATCCAGGTGCTTATACTCCCCCAAAACAAACCAAAAAGAATCTTCATATTGATCTACCGGGCAGAATACACCGCATGGATAAAAATACTCCCCGTCAAACACATTCTGAAACTTTTTGGCCACCAGCAGATACCGCTCTCCTTTGCCGAAAGGCAGGCGGCCTTCTCCGTCGTTTTTAATAATGATACGGTCGTCAACATCTCCTTTTATTCGATCAATAACGCAGATTTCCTCATAGTATTGGCCATCAATGTTTTTGATACTGTTTCCGGTATATTCACCAATGAAAATAAATGAATCTTGAATGGTTGTTTCTATCCCTCCAGTACAAACCCCATCGCCAGCATTATAACTCAAATAACTGTATTTATCCGAAAATACCGGGACATTGCCCCTGCACGAAATCATACACAAGCAAAGGAACACGATATGGATCGACAGAATAACCATCCGTTTCATTACTATCCTCGCTTTTTAAGAATGAAGAACGCCGCCGCGCCGATGCCGGCAATACCCAGCATGATCAGCACGCCGATCAATATGCCGAGGCCGAGTTTGTTGCCGCCGCGGTCGGTTTTATTATCATTGCTACCGTTGTTGGCGTTATTATCGTTGTTGCTGTTCACGTCGTCCGGTTCGCTGCCGGGCGTGGCTTGCGGTGCGTCGGTCGCCACAGGCTCGTCTGTTGTCACAGGTTCATCAGTAGTCGCCGGTTCATCGGTAGCGACCGGTTCCGCCGTGGCAGGAGCGTCAACAGTAAACCGCCACAGCGCACCGACCACATTGGACGCTCCTTCCGGGCGCAGGAAGAATTCCGTCGCGGTCAGATCGCCCGCCAGGAACTGCGCGTCCGCCGCGAATTCGTACCCCGCGTTAGCCTGATACGATATCCTCAGGATATACTTTTTGCCGGCCTCGAACACGTAATCTTCGGGCAGCGGTTCATCCGTTGCGGCCGTGTCGAGCCATATCGAACCGACGCTGTATTTGTCCGGTTCCAGCGAGACCGCTTTTTCCGCCTTGGCGCCTACAACGGGAATCGCGATCGAACACTTTGCCAGATCCAGCAGTTCCGTCGCGCTGCCTTCCGGTTTGACCACCAGCGTCAACGCACACGTATCCGTCTCGATCCAGTGCTTGCCGGTGGCGGTCGGGTCGTAGAACAGCTTCAGCGTCGCGTGGTATTCGCCCGGCGCGATATTTTCCGCGGTGCCCACCGTCTCATGATATACGGCATGCAGTTCCGCGTAATTGTACGGTCCGAACTGGGGCGCCGTAAAGCACGCCGCATCTTCGCCTTCGATCTCAAATTTCATGTAGCTTCTTGCGTTGTGCACGTATTTTCCGCCCAGCTGCACACCTACGCTGTCGAAAGTGGAGGTTTCTCCCGGCGCGATCTCCAGGTTCAGTTCCGACGTCTGAAGTGTGGGGTAGTCGTCCGATGTTATCGACAGCGCCGCGACTTCGGATTCTCCCCGGGCAAATTCGTTGCCCGCGCCGTTTTTATACGCGGCCACAAGGGCGGTATAGTTGCCGTTGCCGGTGTCGAACACGATCTCGGAGGCGTTGTACTCCGGAAGCTCCGCTGAGATCTCGTGGATCAGCTGGATCTGCACTCCGTCGCCATCGCATACCCACAGATCGTAATACTCCGCGCCGTCCACCGAGTCCCAGAACACGTAGTTGCTCTCCGGCTCGTAGCGTACAGAGATCGGCAGCGGCTCGCCGGGTATTTCGATGGAACCAGAGTTTTCGAATTCGCCGTGTTCCCCGCCTTTGATCCACCTGACCGCGAAAGTATAATTGTAGCCCGCATGCAGATATTCGGTAAAATCGAAACTGCACTCGGTGACGGTCTCGCGGAATACAGTATTCCAGGTCCGCCAGTACAGCGATATCTCATAGCCGTCGGCGCCTTCCACCGGGTCCCAGACGGCGGTCTTGCCTTCCCAGCGCACGTTCAGCGAACTCTCCGCGCGCACTTCCGGGTTTATGATTCCAAACAACGCGCACATAATGACCAGCGCCGCGATCAATGCCGTCACGCCCGCCCACAGCTTATTTTTCATGGCTAATGCCTCCTTAACGCGTCTAGCCGCGCCCCGCCGCTTTCTGCGAAAGCTTGTACAGCTCGTTCATCGCTTCGATCGGGGTCAATTCCTGCACTTTCAGATTTTTAAGGGTGTCAATGATTTCGTCCTGCATCACCGTGTTGGCGGTGTAGGCGATCAGATCCGGACTGCCGCCGTCATAAATATCGTCAACACGTGCCGTTTTGCCCCGGCCTCTCCCCCGGCCGGTGCCGCGTTTGCCCGGGCTCTCGCTCTCCAGCTTGTCCGCCAGTTCCTGCGCCCGGAGCGTCACGGTCTTCGGGATGCCCGCCAGCGCCGCCACGCACACGCCGTAGCTGCCGTCTGCCGCGCCGCGTTTGATCTTGCGTTTGAATACGATGTTGTCCCCGGTGCGGTCCGCGTCGGAGCAGTAGTTTTTGACCCCGTCCATGCGGGATTCCAGCTCGGTGAGTTCGTGATAATGGGTAGCGAACATCGTCCGCGCGCCCACAGTGTCATGGATGTATTCCAGCACCGCCCACGCGATGGACAGGCCGTCGAACGTGCCGGTGCCGCGCCCGATCTCGTCCAGGATCAGGAAGCTTTTCGCCGTGGCGCCCTGCAGGATGTTGGCCACTTCCGTCATTTCCACCATGAACGTACTGCGGCCGGACGCCAGGTCGTCGGAGGCGCCGACGCGGGTGAACAATTTGTCCACCACCGAGATCCGGGCGTAGGACGCGGGCACGAAGCTGCCCGCCTGGCACATCAGCACGGTGAGCGCCGTCTGCCGCATATATGTGGATTTGCCCGCCATATTCGGACCGGTGATCACCAGCATCCGGTGGTCGCCGGAGTTGATCTCCACGTCGTTGGGTATGAAATCGCCCGCAGGCAATACCTGTTCGATCACCGGATGGCGGCTGTCTTTCAGTATGATTTCGCCGGTCTCCGAGTCGCATACTTCCGGGCGGCAATAATTCTCCCGGTCCGCCACTTCCGCCAAAGAGCAGAGCGCGTCCAGCACGGCCAGCGCCCGGGCGGTATCCGTGAGCGTGCCGGTGTGCTCGCCGACCTTGTCCCGCAGTTCGGAGAACAGCCGGCTCTCCAGCCGTATCAGCCGCTCCTGCGCGCCGAGGATCGTGTCCTCCATCTGCTTCAGCTCTTCGGTGATGTAGCGCTCGCCGCCCGTGAGGGTCTGCTTGCGGATGTACGTGTCGGGCACCATTTCCTTGAAGGAATTGGACACCTCGATATAGTAGCCGAATACTTTGTTGTAGCCGACTTTGAGGGTCTTGATGCCGGTGTTGTCCCGCTCCCGGGCTTCCAGCGCGGTGAGCCAGCCTTTGCCGCCGTTGGCCGCGTCCCGCAGTTTGTCGACCTCTTCGTCGTACCCGGCACGGATAAAGCCGCCGTCTTTCATCAGCATGGGCGGATCCGGCACCAGCGCGCGTTCCAGCAGCGCCTGTATGTCTTCCAGGGGGTCAATATCCGCCCCGCACTCCCGTATTATCTCCGCACGCAGTCCGCTCAGCGCGGCTTTCAGCGCGGGCAATTTCCCCAGCGACGCCCTCAGCGACACCAGATCCCGGGGCGACGCGGTGCCCAGCGATACTTTGCCCGCCAGCCGTTCGATATCATATATGCCGTCCAGCAGTTCCCGGAGCTCCTGCCGCGTCATGAACGCGTCCTTCAGCTCGCCTACGCCGTCCAGGCGTTTATTAATGGCGTCCACGTCGATCAGCGGCTGCTCGATCCAGTGCCGGAGCGTGCGGCCGCCCATGGCGGTGGCGGTGCGGTCCAGCACCCACAGCAGGCTGCCGCGTTTCGATTTATCCCGCATCACTTCGGTCAGTTCCAGATTGCGCCGCGACGAGGCATCGACCGCCATGTATTCCGCCACCGTGTACAGTTTCGGCGTCATGATGCGGTCGAGATTGACCTTCTGCGTGCCCTCCAGGTAATCCATCAGCGCGGCGTACGCGGAGAGCCCCAGCTCGTGGTGCTTCAGTTCGGATTCTTTTGGTCTGGCCGCCGCCTTCAGCGCCTGCATCTCCCGCTGAAACCGCTCGTACCCCGCCTGCGGCGAGAACGATTCCTCCGCGGGCGTGCCGATAAACACGCGGGACACTTCTTTCAGGTAGTTTTCCAGCCGTTCCCGTGTTCGTCCGCCGGGATTGATCAGGAATTCGGAAGGAGCGAAGCGGGCAATTTCATCGCACAGCCGGTTGTACGTGCTCCCCACGGTGAGCGACGTGATGTACATCTCGCCCGTGGACAGGTCGGCGGCGGCAATACCGTACATTCCCCGGAACTCGTACACGCACATGATGTAGTTGTTGGCCTTGCGGTCCAGCATCGATTCGTCAGTGACCGTGCCGGGCGTGTACACTTTGATTATGTCGCGCTTGACCAGACCCTTCGCCAGCGCCGGGTCTTCGATCTGTTCGCACACAGAGATCTTATAGCCTTTGGCGATGAGCCGGCTGATATATGACAGACTGGCGTGGTACGGAATGCCGCACATCGGCGCGCGTTCCGCCATGCCGCAGTCCTTGCCGGTGAGCACCAGTTCGAGTTCCCGCGACACGGTCTTCGCGTCGTCGAAGAACATCTCGTAAAAGTCACCCAGCCGGAAAAACAGGATGCTGTCGGGGCAGCGCGCCTTGATCTCCAGATATTGTTTCATCATCGGGGTGACCGGCAGGTCGCCGGCGGCAATTGAGCCCGTGCCCTTGCCCGGTTTGTCAATGCCGGTCGCTTCCCCGTTTGTAATGCTTTTGCCCATGTTGTTATGTTCCGTTCAGTTATTGACCGCCGCATGCCGCGGCCGCATATTATTGACAGCCGGGACAGGTCTGGCACGAGCCGGTGCAACCGCCGCCGTCTTCGAGGTAGTGCTGGATGATGTCGTTGACCGTGCTCATCATGTTTTCGAAGCCTTTCTTCGCGTCGAAATAGTTTTTGGTCACTTCGTAGGAGTTCAGCTGCTGCTGCTTGGCCATCAGCGTGTCGCGGATGCGCTCGAGCTCCTCCTTGGCCAGGTCTTCGCGGGACCCTTCCACCATTTTGACCTGCAGGTCTTTGTATTCTTTGATCAGCGTCTGGGCTTTGGGGTCAACGATCAGCGCCGCCTCCGCCTCTTTCCACGTCTGAAATTCTCCCGACAGCGCGATCGCCGAACCCAGCAGTGATGCCGCTTCCACATAATCCATATTTAGTCAGCTCCTTTCTGTAATTTGCTGTCTGTTATTATACCATAACGGGCTGTTTTGCGCAATTGTCAGAGTGTTGCATTTTATATGTTGACAATATATAATATCTTTAGTGATACGCCGGCACGCCGCCGGCATTCCGAATCCACAATCTTCACAGAAAGCGTCAGGTGAGTGTTTTTACCATGGACAGAGCATCTAGAGGAAAACAGATCAAAATATACGTGGGCAAATGTTTCCGTGTGTTTGTTCACGAACACGGCTGGAAACTGTTCATCAGCACGGCGATCATTACGCTGCTGATCGCATTCGTTATTGACCGGAAGATGATGTTTGAAGACTATGTTGCCACCCGCAACGGCGTGTTTGCTCTTACTTGCGGCTGCATCTGGATCGGCATTTTCAACTCGATCCAGTCGGTATGCAAAGAGCGGGATATAATCAAACGCGAACACCGTTCAGGCCTGCATATCTCGTCATACGTACTGGCGCACACGATCTTCGAACTGGTGATCAGTTTTGTCGAAAGTGTCATCGTTACGATCCTGTTCTGCATCTTCTTCGCGTCGAATATGCCGGAGCAGGGCATTATAATGCCGCTGGTGATAGAACTGTGGCTGGCATTCTTCTTCACGATCTTCGCTTCCGACACGCTGGGCCTGATGGTCTCCAGCATCGTTAAAACGCCCACCACCGCCATGACGGTGATGCCGTTCGTACTGATCATTCAGCTGGTCATGTCCGGCTTTATTTTCGAACTCAAAGGCGTTATGGACACGGTCTCATACCTGACGGTATCCAAATGGAACCTGAACGCTCTCTGCACCTCTTTGAACGTGAATGCGCTGGGCGAGAATAACCCATTTGTGCATGAAATGTACGAACTGCACAAGAATGATTACATCTTTGAGACAGGCCCGTATTTGCTGAAATTTTTAGTTCTGATCGGATTTATAGTGTTGTATACCGTTATCAGCATCATCAGCCTGCATTTCGTTGACAAAGACAAGCGCTGATCAACCCGCGCTTATATGCAAAAATCAAGGGGCAGATCGTGATCTGCCCCTTTTCTTTTCGTTTCTTATTCTCGCCCTGCGAAGCCGAGTGAATGACAAAGCATTTCGTTCCCCGGAAATGCGGCGTCATCACTCGGTTCGCAGTTTGCCATTATCGTTAGCCTGCCTCTACTCTGAATGTCCGCGGCTGCGCCTCGGTCATCGTCACCGTGAAGCCGTACGTAAATGTGCCGTCCGGCGCGTAGGTCACCGTGTAGCCGTCGTAGCCCAGCGTTGACGCATACTGATATTCCACCCAGTCATTGCCCACCTTTTCATATATCTTCGGCCGGCCGAAGCCCGTAAAGCCTTCCAGCCGGAGCGTCACGTTGTAGTCGCGCTCCCAGTAGCGTTTATAGCTGGTGTACTCCGCGGTGGCGTAGCCGGGCAGGTCGCGCACGTTGGCCGCGCCGCCGGAGATCGTGAATTCGCACGTTTTGCCATCCGCAGTGAGCACCGTGGGGACAACGGGGTCTTTCCCCTCTGTACCGGACGCCACGTCCAGTTTGATCGGGTTCAGCAGCGTGTTGACGCGGACCATGCGCACATTGTCGTCGTTCTCGGAATAGAAATCGCCCCACGGCATCAAAATGCACGAAATGTGGATGTGATCGCCTTTTTTGAACGTTGCTGCCCCGCTGAGGTTCAGCGTAAATGAGGCGGAGCCATTGCCCTCCACCACCGCCAGGCCGCCGGTGAACGGTTTGCCGCCCAGCGTGATCTCACAGTGATCCAGCAGGAAGGACAGGTTGGAGCAGACGTCTGACTCCACATACGCGCCCTTCTTGTGCGTCACCATGTTGAAATAGTCGAAATACGGATGGTCGCTGCCGAGCGGTATCACACGCGTGCCGGATGTCAGGGCGTCGTCGATCACGCAATTGTTGTTTTTGTCCAGATATCCGAACTTCTGATACGTGCCTACGACCTCGTACAGGCTGAGATCATGCACCACGTCATTGAACGTCACGTCCTCCAGGAACTCGTAATCGATCTCGTAGAACGCCCGGTTCTCGTCGGTAGAGGGCATCTCCACATGACGGTACACCTGGTACACTTTGCCGTCGAAGGACGTATATTTCAGCGTGATGTCCGACAGATCCGGACCGCCCGAGGTGATCTCGGTCATGCCGATGTTCTCGCAGGAATTGTATTTGCCGCTCGAGTCGGTATAATGCAGGAAGATGTGCGCGCCGTTGTTGGAGTGCTGCGGCTGGTGGTCGAAGATGCGGGTGGCGCCGGTGGGATTGCCGGCGCTGTCAAGCACATCGACCCGCGTGTCGGACCAGTACAGCGCGGACAATCCGCGGTGATCCGGCAGTCTCGTCGCCGTGCCGTAAAAGTGCAGGCAGTTGGTCTCGGTCACGCCCAGAGACAGATGATAGTACGCCGAATGCCAGCGGATCGACGACACCTGTTTGAGACGGTAGTTGCCCCACTGCTCATACAGGTTCGCCAGCGTGAAAGTGTTTTTGCCGCCCGCCGGTTCCACGGTCAGCGGGAATATGGAGAGTCCGTATCCCTGGCTGTCATCGTCCGTGTAGAACAGTTCTTCGCCGTCGTGCGCGAAGTTTTTGCACACTTCTACGCGGATCGGCAGCAGCGCGTCGTTCTCATCCAGCACCACGGCGCATTCCAGGCAGCCGTCGGTGAAGGTCTCGCCCCGCACGTACACGGTGCGGCCTTCGCTGCCCTCCGGTTCCGCGCTGAACGTGATGCGGTGCTCCACCAGCGGGTTGTTGTACGCGGTGTCAAACTGCGAGATGCCCACCAGCGAGAAGCAGTACGCTCCGGTCAACTGGTCGTAACCCGTATATTTATTCTGTTTTCTGGTCTTTTCAGTGTCCAGCGTGAACTCCAGCGGTTCGCGCTCGTAGCGGGTCTCCCGCAGGAAGTCCGTGAATTCGTGGGTCTCGTCGGTGTACAGCCGCCGCGCAATATAGATGCTGCCGCCGTTTTTGGTTTTTTTGCCGGAGCAGTCCAGTTCCTGGGTGATCACGTATTGCCCGTTCTCCAGCACCGCGCCGAGCTTGCCGGCGTACTTCTCATCCGTGCCCAGAATGAGGCCGAACACGCCCGCGTCCTTGATGTCGAAGGCAATGGCGTACGCGCTGTCCCAGTCGACGCCTTCGAGGGACTCGTGGGTGCCGGCGGCGTCAATGACAGTCAGCTTCGCCACGTTGTCCGCGGGGATGCTGGTCACCGTTCCGGCGGAGGCAATAGTGCCGCACGTCGCGGTGGCCAGAAACCGCACGTTTTCGTGGATCTTGTCCGGGTACATGTTGTAGTTGCGGTCAACTTTGAACGGCGGCACCGTATCCTTCAGCTTGACCAGCGCGAACTCTTTGACCGTGATCTCCTCGCCTATTGATGAGCCTACATCCAGCCGGTACGCCTGAAAATACTTGGACAGGTTTTTGCCGTTGCCGAAGGACACGGTGTAGGTGTGGTACTCGCCGTCCGGGATCACTTTGAAATCCAGCTGCGCGTCTGCGCTGAAGTTGACGGCATCCCCCGCGACATAGAATATATTGGCGTCGGAGGACGTGCATTTGAACGTGATGCTGAACGCATCGTAATCCGCCACCGCGTATTTGGCCACCGGCAGCCGGAAGGAGATGTACGGGTCGTATACGCTTTTAACTGTATACGTGTACGAACCGTCTTCGTTCATCACCGGTTTGGAAATATCGGAGAGCGCGATGACGGAATCGCTTTCCAGCAGATCCTTGCGCGAGAACGCTTCATCGCCCCCGCCGCCGAAGAACTGGTCCAGCAGGTGCAGGTTGTAATAGTAAAAGCCCTGATCGTACAGGTTCGCGCGGGCCAGGGTGTCGCCGGCATAATAAACGCTTCCGTCGGTAGTCTTCATGAACGTGTCCATCGTGTCGGTAAGGTACACGCCGCCGTTCCGGTTCTCCAGCTTCCCGAGGCCGCTGAAGCCGCCCACATCGCTGAGTTTGTACGTCAGCCGCACGTTCGCGTTCTCCAGGATGTACTCGGAGCGTGAGACGTTGTTATAGTAGCCGTTCACGGTGTTGGCGTACTCTGCCGCGCGGGTGATCGTGGCGCCGTACGGACCGTCGTATGCCACGTATTCCGGCCGTTCTTCCGGCGGGACCGTGGCGGGGACAACGTCCGTGCTCCCCTGGTTTCCGGGTTTATTTTTTCCGCCGCAGCCGGCGGAGATCGCGATCAGTCCGATCAGCAGCGCGGACAATATGCTCAGCATCGTCCTGCGGCGTGTTAATGCGGTATGTTTCGGCGAGATTTGCTGTTTCATTTCTGGTTCCTCCGTATCATCCGGGCGGTCTGCGGGTCATTGTCCGCGATCAATACGTACCGCCGCTCACAAGCCCCTTTAAACCGCTTCCGATCTCCGGGACCATAACTTCCCGCCCGGCCGCGGAAGCGGCCTCCAGCAGGCGCTCAAGGGCCTTTTTTTTGCTTTCCGGGCCGACCACGAGCGCGTCGGCGTTGAAGCCGTGCTCCTCCAGCGGGATGCGGTGGGTCTCCGACAGATCATTGCCCGAAGGCGGGGTAAGGTATGCCAAGGCCGCGAAGACCGCGTTGTCCTCCGTCACCCGTATGCCCTCGTCGCAGATCACCAGCATGCCCAGGCCCCGTGCATACTCGACGAGCGCGGAGAATGCCACGGTGCCGCTGACGCCGTATTGACCGAAATAGATGCTGCTGAGCAACACGGCGGGGTGCTTCGACGCCGCGGCGTCCAGGAGCGCTTTGCCCCACGCGAACACCGCCGCCCCGGAACTCTTATACTTCCGGCGCACGTCTTCCGGTACGTCAACTATCTCCGGCCCGGGCGCATACAGCTCCCGGCTGCCCGCCGCTTTTGCTGCGGCCTCGAATCTCTGCTTGAATGATTCCAATGCGAGCACCTGCTTTCAGTTTTAGAAAAGATAATTGAACCGGCCGAACGGCGCGCAGTCGCCGTCGCGGTAGAAGTTCATCACGTTGTCGAGGGCAATATTGTCGATCCACTTGAACTCGAACTCCGGCTTGCCCGCGCCGTCAAGGCCGAGGAGCGCCCGGCCTGACTGCAGCATCAGTTTGTCGCCGCGGATCTCCGTCTGCGCTTCGCCGGTCTGCTGCCAGCCGCCGTCTTTCCACGCGTATACTTTGCCGGAAGTGATCTTGTAGTCGTAGCCTTCCCAGCCGGTAGCCTTGTCGCGGTCCGCGTCGATGAGGAGCGTCATGTAGTTGACGCTGTGAGCGGTGTCGGGAAGGATACTGTCCGCGCAGACCGCCAGGAAGCTCAGTTTGTCCTTATCCCACGCCACCCGGGCGCCGATGATGTTGTTGCGGCCGGTGTAGTTGGTGTAGCGCGGCGCCACGCCCAGCGCCTCGAAATTGCGGAGCGCCTGGGTCCCTTTGTGGGAAATGTATTCGGGCTTCACCGCCTCCAGCGCGTCGAAGTCGCCCATTTTTATATCGGCTGCGGGCACGTCGCGGTCAACGTGGCGAAGCCCCTTGAACCGCCGGATGTTGGCGCAGAGCTGCAGGTAGTACGAATCCAAGTAGCCGTCGCAGTCGGGCTCGATGTCGCGGGAATGCTCCCGGTCGTACTGGTCAACGAACGCGATCTGCGTACTGCCCTCCTCCAGCACCCAGGGCTTGCCGGGGAATTTACCCATTATCCACTCGTTCCAGCCGGTGACGAACACGTATTCGGGGTCAAGTTCCAGTGCGTTGTCCCACTGCTCCTGCACATTGTAGCCGTATTTATACGAGTCTTTGGTGAGCTTCTTGTGCCCGTCTTTGTGGGTGTAGCTGCGGCCGAAGGTGTCTTTCGCGTTGAAGTGCGTGCAGATGCGCTCCGCGTTGCAGTTCTGCGCCACGCCCACGGTGCACATCTCGAAGGTGCCGTCGGGTCGGGGGCCGTAGCCGTTCTGGGGCGCCATCTCCAGCCAGCCCCACTGGTCGTTCCGCCGGGGGCCGCCCGCGTACAGCGGCTGGCCGGGCCGGAACGTGAAGAATTCGCGGATCTCGTTCAGGACTTTGGTGTCATAATCAGAGATGCCTTTTTCGGGGATCGCTTCGGGGTACGCCATGACCATGGGCTTGCCTTCCCACATGAACCACAGGTCGCGGAATTTGCCCGGTTTATACAGGTCCTGGTAAACGCCGCGGAGCATGCGGACGGTGTTGTCCGAGGGGCCGAACTGCATCATGAACGCCACCTGCGGGGTGTGGATGCCGTCGCGGCGGGCTTTGTCCAGTTCGGTGAGCAGCGGCATGAACGCGTCGCGCCACACCAGCGAGCCGTTGGTAGTATCGAACACCATAACGTCCACGCCCGCGTCGGCAAAATACTGCGCGTGCTTGCGGATCACGTACGGATCGTCGTTGCGGTAGAAGCCGTAGAACGGTTTGTTCCAGTGTACGATGTCGTGGGCGGTCCAGGCGGGATGCTTCATATCGTACTCCGCTTCGGGATATTTGGAGAGGATCTCGGTGAGATTGCGGGGCGTGCCGCCGTTTCCGTTGCCGTTCCGCCAGGTCCAGTAGAAGATACCTACGGTCTTCTTGCGCGGTGCGGGCGCTTCGGAGGCGTCGGGCAGCTTGCGGCCCAGCATATCCGTGGCCACCAGCAGGTCGTTGTTAGTCTCGCGGAAGGTGCGCACGGGCGTTTCGGGGACAATGTCGTACGGGCTGTCGGGCGTGAACTCGAAACTTTCGATGTACGCGTTGCCCATGGGCTCGGACGTGACGGCAATGTCGTGGACGCCGGGCAGTATCTCCGGCACCTCCGCCCAGGCATCCTCCAGTTCGTGATAGTACGCGGTGCCGTTCAGCACGAACTTGGACACGGGCGTGCCGTCAACGCTGAGCGTCAGGTCGAACGTGCCCCCGCTGAATGACTTGTAGATCACTTTAAGGCCTCTCGCGGCAGTGTCGAAGCGGACGCCTTTAAAAACAATAGTATCGTTGTTACGGTCGGCGTGCCATTTGCTGGTGAGTATCATATTCCGTTCCTCCGTTCGCATTTTATAACTGATCTGCGCAACTGTTTCTGCTGCGTAAAATATACCACATCCGACACCGGGTTTTCAAGTTGTTTCAGATATAAAAACGGCGCCGCTCCGTTTGTCGGAAGCAGCGCCGCTGTTTGCTAAATCTTCAATTTGCCCGGATCATCTTCTGGGCTGTCTCAGGAACGGGGGCACGGAGAACTCATCGTCGTCCACGATGATCTTCTTTTTCTCGGGCGGATTGTCCACCGGTGCCGGCGTCTTGATCTGCTTGGGTTCGAACACGGGGTCGGAGGAGATCATGACCTCGCCGTCATCTTCTTCGTCGAAACCGGCGGCGATCAGCGTGATCACCATCTCGTCGTTCATGTCGTCTTCTTCGGACGCGGATTTGGTACCGAAGATGATCTGCGCGTCTTCATTGACCTGATCGTGGATGATGTCGGTGACGTGCGTGATCTCGAACATGTTGATATTGTCGCCGTAGTAGTATACCAGCACGGATTTGGCGCCCTTGATGGACGTTTCCAGCAGCGGGTTCTGCGTGGCGATCTTCAGCGCGTCTTCTGCGCGGTCTTTGCCGGAGCCGCGGCCGACGCCCATATGCACGACGCCCTTGTTCTTCATGATGGTCGTCACGTCGGCAAAGTCAACGTTGATCTCGCCGTTGTCGGTGATGATGTCGCAGATGCCCTGCACGGAATTGCTCAGTACCTGGTCCACCAGTTTGAACGCGTTGGCGATCGTGACTTTCTCATCGACGACTTTCATGATATTATCGTTGGGGATGACCACCAGGGAGTCAACACCCTGACGCAGCTTCTCGATGCCCGCGGTCGCGGTCTGCATCTTTCTGCGGCCTTCGAATCCGAAGGGTTTGGTCACAACGGCCACGGTAAGGATGCCCATGGACTTCGCCATGTCGGCAACTACCGGCGCCGCGCCCGTTCCGGTGCCGCCGCCCATACCGGCAGTGATGAATACCATGTCCACACCCTGCAGGTGCTTATTGATCTCGTCGCGGGATTCCTCGGCGGCCTTTTCGCCGATCTCGGGATTCGCGCCGGCGCCCAGACCGCGGGTGAGTTTCTCGCCCAGCACGATCTTGGTCTCGGCATGGTTCTTCAGCAGCACGGCCTTGTCGGTGTTCATGGCAATGAAGTCAACACCGCGCATACCGGACTCGATCATACGGTCAATGGCGTTGTTACCGCCGCCGCCTACGCCTATAACGACGATCTTCGCGTCTTTTCCAGCTTCGCTGTCATATTCAATACTCAAGGTAAAACCCCCTTAAATCAAAAGAACATATTGCACATTACATAATACTACAATTTTTATGTTAACGCAATACCTAATTTTGCATTTTTTTCGTTTATTTTGGTCCGGTCCCCCGGCTTTCGCCCTCCGGAACCGGTCTCAGTCCCGGAATCTGCCCAGAAAACCGCGGAATTTGTCCTTGATGGACTTGATCACGCCGCTGCCGCCGCCGTTGTCCTCCGGCTCCTCCGGCTGCACCCGCTCGATGTCGGAGCGCTTCATGCCGTAGGGCAGCATTGACGCAATGTACATGATCATGCCGCTGGTGTAGGTGAAGATGGCTTTCATCGCGGTATTGCGGGTGAAGTCGATATCCGACAGTTTCGTCCGGAACACACGTTCGCACACGCCCGCAAGCCCGGAGAAGCCTACGATGCCGTCGCCGGACAGCACCACGCGGTCGATGAACGAGGTATCGATCTCATCCACGTCCAGCCGTTCTCTGATGATCCCGAAGATATCTTCGATGCGCGCCTGCATTATGCCGACGATCTCGGAGCATTTCACTACGCGGGGCTTGCCGTCCGCCAGCGGACTGATCGCCACGTCCACGTCGTTGGTGACCAGCGACACGTCCGCGATCTGGTAGTCGCACTTAAGCATTTCCGCCTCTTCCCGACGCACGTTCAGCACCTGCGAGATGTCGTTGGTGACGGTGCCGCCGCCCACGGGCAGCGCGGAAGCGTAGTAGATGCTGCCTTTATAGTATACGCAGAATTCGGTGGCGTAGCCGCCCATGTCGATGAACAGCGTGCTGGCGTCGGGATCGGCGCAGGAGCTGAGCAGCGCGCGCACCGCCACGGACAACGGAATGAATCCGTCTATCTCCAGCCCCGCGGCCCGGACGCAGGCGGAAAGGGCGTCAATGTACGTATTGTCCGCGATCAGCAGCTGAGCGTCAACGCGCAGCGTCTCCGCCTTCATGCCGATCGGCGCGGTGGTCTGCAGGTCGCCGTCCAGCGTGAACTTGACGGGGACCGCGCCCAGCAGGTATTCGTTGTCATACAGCTCGGCGCCTTCGACTTTGTCCAGCAGGGCGGCAACGTCATTGCCCGTCACGATGCCCGGCTCGCTGCCCGGCCCGTACTCGCCGTTCTCCGTATACACGCTGGCGATCGGCACCGAATCCACGTTGCGCACATACTTAACGTGCGCGCCGGAGATGCTGACGTACGCGGACCGCACCACGATCTCGGTCTTTTCCTGTATGCGGTGCAGCACCTTGCGGATGCTTTCCGTTACTTCGGCGGAATTCTCGATCTTGAATTTGCGGATGCCGTGGCAGACGGTGTAGTCGCGGGCCACGATGTGCGGCTTGCCGTTGGTACCCACTTTCGCCACCAGCAGCCGTACGCCGGTAGTGCCGATATCCATTACTGCAATATACTCGTTCATAGTAATTCCCCTTTTATTTGTCCCGCAGGTCTTTCTTCATGTACTTGCTGAAAAACAGCCTGCGCAGCATGGCGAAGTTTTCAAACAGCCGGACGCCGAATGCGAACATCGGCACCAGGTACAGGCTGAGTCCCATCTTTTCTCCGATGAACGTGAGCAGCAGCGCCAGGGCCAGGTTGCCCAGGAAGCCGGTGATGAACACGCGGATGTCGAAACGCTTCTGCAGGTCCGCCACCGCGCCGCCGAACACCGTGTCCAGCGCCGCCAGTATGCCCACCGCCACATACACCGAGTACTGGTCCGGGATCTTGTAAGGCAGGAAGATGCCGATCAGTATTCCGATTATAAGTCCCAGGATCGGGATCATCGCCTCAGTCCCCCCGTTCGCCGTTCTTCACGAACGTTGCCTTCTTGCCGTCTATCAGTGTTAGTGTGCCGTCGGAGTTGCCGTTGAGCCCGTCGTCCATCGTGCCTTTCAGCAGCGACAGCCGCACGCCGACGTCGTCCGGGCTGCCCAGTATTATTGTCAGCGACGGCGCACAATACATGCGGATGCTGCTGTAGTCGCTCACGTCGACAATATCCACGTACCCCATCATATCCAGCTGCGTCATCAGCCCGCAGATCTTGATGGCGGCGTCAATATTCCGGTCCTTCCCGTCGGAGATGCTCCGCCCGAGTTTGTACCCTTCGGGCGTGATCCCTTTGACTAGCGGCATGTCGTCCGGCACGTCTTCGCGGGTGAAGGTGTCCAGCACGATGCCGTGTATGTCGCAGAGCAGGAAGATGTCGTAGTACTCCGTCAGGAACGAGGCTTTCCGCTCGGTCAGCTCTACACGCAGTTTGTGCTTCGGTTCGAATCTTACGGTCACCGCTTCCAGGTACGCGTGGTCAAACAGTATCTCGTCTTCGACTTCCGACAGTCTCAGACTGAAGAAGCTGTTCTTCTGCCGCAGCGAGGAGTTTTTCAGCACGGTGACAAGTCCGTTTTTGTCCATGTACCGGTCGAGGTAGGCGGCAATGTCCGCTTCGCTGATATGCTCGGTCTCCGCAATGTCGATCTCCCTCACGGCGAACAGCGGCGAAACGAACACGACCAGCAGCGCGATTACGATCAGCAGAATAATCACTGCCGATACGATCAGCAGTTTGGATCTGCGCGACTTTTTCCGCTTTTTGCTTCCGGACTTTTGCTTCATTGCTGCTTTCCTCTGCCGGCGAGGCAGACGGCTTGTCTTTCGTAATAATCGAACCCGGCGGTCTCTGCGCTGCGTTTGCTTTGCTTTCACGCGAGCTTCGCGCGGCAGAAACTACCGGGTACATTGTACTATAAACAGCGGGCGGTTGTCAATCCTTATAAGGCTTATATGGTTTATAATGCTCTGATCGGGGGCTTACGCATGAACGCATGGATGCGCACAAATGATATTCCCATCTGCGGCCTGCATTTTCAGAAAAAGTCAGACAAATTCGCTCAAACGAGTGTTTTTGTCTCTCAATCTCGCTCATTTCAGGGGCAAATCAACGGTCATATTAAGACAAAGTTGTTCAAACGAGTTGCTTTGTCTTATTTTTACCCGCCTCAGCCTTCAAAAAATAAGACAATTAGTCTCAAACTGGCGTAATTGTCTTACATTAGGGGTTTCGCGCAGTTCGCAGATGGAGCCGCTGGCGCATCGTGGACAATGCGGTGCGGAGGCCGCAATTCCTTCTACCATCGATTGTGGCCTCCCGAATGGGCATAACTAAGTGGAGAGATGCAGCCGGCGCCGGTTCTCTTAAATCCGCTTCGCTTTACGCGCCTTCAAACACTCCGGCAAATACAGGCAGACCGGTGGCCAGATCGACCACGGCGTAAACGAACGGGCGGCCCAGTCTCACTTCCGCGTCCCACGGAGGCGATGTGGCGGCGGCAGTCGCGGAAACTACCGAGGAGGCGGCGGCTTTGGTACCGGCGGCGCCGAGTTCGAAGGAGACAGAGTGCCGGGCTTTGCCGAGGCCGACTCCGGAGCCGTCCGCCATTGTGCCCAGGCCGGTGAAATCCGCGGTCTCAACAAACCAGGACCCCAGCCCCAGCGCGATGAGCAGTAAAGACAAAAACCGTTTTACTGACATAACCGCCGCCTCCTGATTCCCTGATTCCCAAAGAAAAAGGCCTAAGTCCCAAATTCCCTGTAGATCTTGTTGAACGCTTCCGCGCTGTTCAATATCGTCTCTTTGCTCACACAATACGCCAGGCGGAAATAGCCCGGATAGCAGAACCCGCTGCCCGCCACCACGATGGTGCGGTGCTTGAGCGCGACTTCGGCGAAGCGCTTGTCGTCCGGGATCGGACATTTCGGGAACAGGTAAAACGCGCCCTGCGGCTTCAGGCACTCGAAACCCGCGGCAGTGACGATGGCGTACAGCATGTCGCGGCGCTCGCGGTAGGCGTCGAGGCCCACGGAGCGGTCCAGGTGATCGACGATCGCTTTCTGGAAGAGCGCGGGAGCGTTGACGAAGCCCAGCGTGCGGTTGGAGTAGATCAGCGCGGCTTCCAGCAGTTCTTTGTCCGGGAGGTCCGGATTGACCGCCACGTACCCGATGCGCTCGCCGGGCAGGGCGAGGGATTTGCTGAAGGAATTGACCACGATGCTGTTTTGGAAGATGCGGGCAACGGACGGCACCTCCACGCCGTCGTACACGATCTTCACATAGGGCTCGTCGGAGACCACATACACGGGCGTACCGAACTCCGCCTCCGCATCGGCGAGCGCGTCGCGCAGCGCCAGCAGGTCCTCCTCGGGATAGACCGCGCCAGAGGGGTTGTTGGGAGAGTTCAGGATGATTGCCTTCGTGCGGGGGCCGATCGCGGCGCGGATCGCCGGAATATCCGGGCGGAACGTATCCGGCAGCGTTTTGACCGGCTTGACAGTGCCGCCCTGGTTGCCCACGTACGAATTATATTCCATGAAATACGGCGCCAGCACGATCACTTCGTCACCGGGATCCAGCAGCGAATGGAACGTGACCGACAATCCCGCGGCGGCGCCCACCACCATCACGATGTCGTCGGCGGTAAACGCGCGTCCGCTCTGCGCTTTCATATAGTCGGCAACGCGCGCCCGCACGTCCGAGAAGCCCGCGTTGGCCATGTACTTGTGGATGCCCGGTTCGGCGGCCAGGCGGCGGATGTCGTCAATGACTTCCGGATCCGGCTCGGGATCGGGATTGCCCAGGGCAAAATCGTATACGTTGTCCGCACCGTACTTCGCTTTCAGCTGCGCGCCCTGCTCGAACATTGCCCGGATCATCGAACCGGACGAGAGCGCAGCGGTAACACTTTTTGAAAACAATGACCTCACTCCCCCTTGAGCGTGCGGATCACCAGCGCCCGGTCGGACGCCCCGTACACCGCGGAACCGGCCACCAGCACATCGGCCCCGGCGGCAACTACCTGCGCGTACGTCTTCGTATCCACGCCGCCGTCAACTTCGATATGCATATCCGGCCGTCCCGCTTTCACGCACATTTTGCGCACGGCTTTGATCTTATCCGTGACCTGCGGGATGTACGACTGGCCGCCGAAGCCCGGGTTTACGGACATGAGCAGCACCATGTCGATATCCGGCAGGATGTATTTCAGCGTATCTTCCGGCGTCGCGGGATTCAGCGCCACGCCCGCCAGGCAGCCCTGCTTTTTGATGAGCTGCACAGTGCGGTGCAGGTGCACGCAGGCCTCCTGGTGCACGGTGATGATATCCGCGCCGGACTTGGCGAATTCTTCGATATACTTGTCCGGGTTCTCGATCATCAGATGCACGTCGAAGGGCAGTTTGGTGACCGGCCGCGCTTTTTTGATGACGGGCATGCCGAACGAGATGTTGGGCACGAAGTGGCCGTCCATGACGTCAACGTGTATCCAGTCGGCGCCGGCGCGCTCTACGTCAACGATATCCTCTCCCAGCTTCGCGAAATCCGCGGACAATATAGACGGTGCTACAAGGATCTTCATGTTGTCTTCCCCTTTTTGTATTTGTTCTTTTCGCGGCTCTCCAGCTCGCGATAGAGTTGTTTGTATCTTTCATAGCGTTCTTTCGGGAACGCGCCGCCGGCCACCAGCTCCGTCACGAAGCAGTCCGGTTCGCCGGTATGACTGCAGTCCTGGAACCGGCAGACGCCCGCGTGCTCATATATCTCCGGGTAGCATCCCGCCAGCTCCCGCGGTGCGATGTCCGCGAGTTCCAGCAGGCTGAAACCGGGTGAATCGATCACGAAGGAGGGCGCCTTTACGAGTCCGGCCGCGACCGGGAACAGTTCCGCGTGCCGGGTGGTATGGCGGCCGCGCTGCGTCTTTTCGCTGACGGCGCCGGTGGACATGAACGCGCCGCCGGTGAGCAGGTTCAGGATCGTGGATTTGCCCACGCCGGACTGACCCGCCAGCACGGATGTGGCGCCGTCAAGCTCGGTTAGCAGCGGCGCGAGGCCGCTTTCGTCTTTGTCCGCCGCCCGGGTGATGAGGCACGTGGCGGCACCGGCGTACTGGGCGGCAATGCGCGCCGCGGCGCCGGCGTCCTGATCGGCTTTATTGATCACGAGCACCGGACGGATGCCGGCGATCCGGGCGGCTATCAGCAGTTTGTCCACCAGAAACAAATCGGGCGCCGGGGACGCGGAGGCGATCACCAGCACCATGTTGTCAACGTTGGCCACCTTGGGCCGGATAAGCTGATTGCGCCGCGGTTCGAGGGCGTCGATCACCGCTTCGCCGTCGCGGCCGGTGAAAGAGAGCGTGACGTTGTCCCCCGTCACCGGCGTGCGGCCGTCCAGCCTGATGCTGCCCCGCAGCCGGCAATCCAGCGTGCGGCCCCCGCTGTAAACGGTGTACAGGCCGCCGACGCCTTTGAGGATCGTGCCGGTCACGGTGCCTTCGCTCATTCCTTCTTCTCCGTATATTCTTCTGTTACCGTGATCTGGCGGTACACCGAGCCGTTGAGGTAGATCGTGACTTTGACGGGCATGTTGTTGACCGGCAGCTTCACGTAGTATTTGACCGGGAACGCCTTGCGCTCCACGCGCTCGTTGAACAGAATGTCGGAGAACGAACCGGCGCCGACCATCTGGCGCGATTCGATGCGGACGTCAAAAGTATCGCCCATCGTGGCCACGTCCGTCGGATAATCCAGCGTCAATTCTTTATACGTGACCAGCATGCCGGCATTGTAGAAGTATACTTCCACGCTCTCGCCGACATACACTTCGGTACCGGCGGGCGGATATTGCGCCACCACGGTATTGGACGCGATCACCGGCGCGGGCGTCGGCGTCGGCGTGGGTGCCTGGGTCGGCGTGGGACTGGGTGTCGGCGTCGCCGTGGGCACCGGGGTATCGGTGGGTTCCGGCGTTTCGGTGGGTTCCGGCGTCTCCGTGGGTTCCGGCGTTTCGGTTATCCGCGGCGTGGGCGTCGGCGGTTCCGTAGGCGGCTGCGTGGCGAACGGGTCCGGAGTCTCGGATGGTTCTGCCGTGGGTTCTGGCGTGGGTGAAGGTGTTGCCACCAGGTCCGTGATGTCCGAACCGGGATCGGGGTAGCCGCGGCGCAGCGAGAGCCCGGCCAGGGACAGCTGCATTGCCGCCTCGTCGTACGTCAGTCCGATCAGGTTGGGCACGCGCACTTTTTCGGCCAGTTCGCCGGTGCTGTAGCAGATCGTCACCGCGTCGCCGGGAGCAACGATCGAGCCCGCGGAGGGCATCGTCCGCACCACCGTCTGCGGCTTGTGGGACGTGCTGGCCACGCTCTGGTAGCTCACGTTGAGGCCCAGCGAGGACAACGCCGATCCCGCCTCGCGGTAGTCTTTATCCACCCAGTCCTCCAGCACGAACGAGTTGCTCAGGCTGGAGACCTTAAGCGTCAGAATATCCTTGCGTCCGATCACCTTGCCGCTCTCGATGCTCTGCCCCACCACGTAGCCCGTGGGGTATTTGTCGCTGATGACCGGTTCCTGCACTACGTTTACGCCTTTCCGCGCAAGCTCGCTCATAACGGCTTCGGCGTTCATCGCGGTATAGTCTTCGACTTTGTATGACACGGACGTGAAGCGGGACATATTGCCGTTCAGTTTGTTGAAGCGGTTCACCATGAACAGGATACCTACGATGCCCAGAACTATCGCCATTACGTACGCGAAGGTGGTCATCGTGACGCTGCGCACGATCTCGGCGCGGTTGATCTCCAGTTCCTGGTCGGTGTACGACCGGGCCTGACGCGGTTCTTCGGGCGCGTTCCGGCCGGCGCGGTCAACGGGCTCTTCCGTGTCCTCGCGGCGGATGATCAGCGGCGCGGAGAATTCGGTCTTTTCGAGGTTCTGGATATCCGCGGCGCCGTCGTCGTTGTTCTCCGGCGTCAGGAAGGAATAGGACGGGTTGGCCGCCACCATCTTCAGGCGCGCGTACATGTCGCGGGCGGTCTGGAAGCGTTCGGCGGGGTCTTTTTTCGTTGCCATCATCACCAGGTCGCTGACGCCGTACGGAATATCGGGGTCAACGGTGTGCGGCGGTACGATATTGCCGTCAATATGCTTGAGTGCGATGCTCACGTGAGATTCGCCGTCGAAGGGCACGACGCCCGTCACCATCTCGTACAGCGTGATGCCGATGGAGTAGATGTCGGAGCGCTCGTCCACGAAACCGCCGCGGGCCTGCTCGGGCGAAAGATAATGTACGGATCCGGCGCTGTCGCCCCCGGCTTTCCGGGTGCCTTCCGTGACGGCGCGGGCAATGCCGAAGTCCGTCAGTTTCACGCGGCCTTCATCGGTGATCAGTATATTCTGGGGCTTGATGTCGCGGTGCACGATGCCGTGGCTGTGGGCACAGTCAACGGCGGACAATATCTGCGCCACGATATTCAGCGCGGTCCGCCAGCCCATGGACTGGATCACGTTGATGTACGCCTTCAGCGTGATGCCCGAAATGTACTCCATCACGATGTACTGGACATCCCCGTCCTGGGCATAGTCGTATATCTCCACTATATTCGGATGGCGGAGGTTCTTAGTGGCCTCTACTTCGTTGCGGAACTGGCGTACGAACTCTTCGTCCTCGGCGTATTCCTCGCGGAGCATCTTAATGGCGACAACGCGGTCCTCCTGCAGGTCCGTGGCCCGGTAGACCAGGGACATGCCGCCGGTGCCTACCTTGCTGTCCAGCCGGTAGCGGCCTCCCAATATGATTCTGTCTGCTGCATCTGTCTGCATCGTTTACAACTCCGTAGTTATTGTGTGCGGCGTCACAGCGCCACCACGACCGCGGTGACGTTGTCCCGGCCGCCTTTTTCGTTGGCCAGATCCACCATTGCCTCCGCCGTTTCGGCAGGGTTCTCGCAGTCGTTTAAAAATGATCCTATTTCTTCAAAGCTCAGCATTCCGGACAGGCCGTCGGAGCAGAGCAGGAGTTTGTCCCCCGGGTCGTATGTGTCGGTGAACATGTCGCCGGTGGGACAGGAGAAAAAGCCGAGGCCGTTGGTGATGCGGTTGCTGCCGTACAGCTGTTTGGCTTCGTCGGCGGTGAAACGGCCGCTGCGCACGAACTCGGCGTAAATAGTGTGGTCCACGGTCAGCTGCCGGAGCGCGCCGCGGGACAGCAGATACGCGCGGCTGTCGCCGAAATTCAGTGTGAATATGCGGTTTTCGGTCACGGCGCAGGTCACCAGCGTGGTGCCCATGTCGTTGTGCGCGGTCTCGTAGGCGTGACGGATGATGGCTTCATTAGCGTTCTGGGCAGTGTGGGTAATGAACTCCGCGGGTTCGGGCATGCGCTCGACTTCGGTCAATTTCTGATAACTTTCGGCGAACACTTCGGCGGCAATTTCGCTGGCCACTTCGCCCGCGTACAGCCCCCCGACCCCGTCGGCGACCGCAAAAAGCGCAAAAGGGACCTCAGGCAGGTTGGCCATGCAGAAATTGTCTTCGTTCAGCGAGCGAAGCATTCCTTTATCGGTTTTCGCGCCGTACCTCATCCCGTGATTCCTCCAGCGCCTGCCGCCGCAATTGACCGCAGGCCGCCTCTATGTCTCTGCCCATTGCCCGGCGCACCGTAGCCGCGAGCCCGCCACGTTCCAGCCGCGCGCGGAAGCTGTCGATCCGTTCCCGCTGCGCCCGGGCATAGCCGGTGCCTTTTACGGCGTTGACCGGGATCAGGTTGATATGGCAGAGCGTGCCGCCCAGCCGCCGGATCAGTTCGTCCGCGTGGGCGTCGGTGTCGTTGACCCCGGAGATCATGGCGTATTCGTACGTCACGCGCCGCCCTGTCCCCGAACTATAACTATTACATATTTCCAGCAATTTGTCAAGGTCGTACTTCCGGGCCACGGGCATCATGCGTTCCCGTTCCTCCTGGAACGGCGAGTGCAGCGACACGGAGAGCGTGATGGGCAGGTCTTCCTCCATCAGCCGTTTGATGCCGGGTATCAGGCCGCAGGTGGACAACGACATCTTCCGGTAGCTGATATTCAGCCCCCCCGGATCGTGGGCAATGTGCATGAACGCCAGCACATTGTCAAAATTATCCAGCGGCTCTCCCACGCCCATCATCACCACGTGTCCGACTTTTACGTCCCTGTCCCGCTCCATGGCCTTTATCTGACCCGCGATCTCGCCCGCGGTCAGATCCCGGCCGAAACCCGCTTTGGCAGAGGCACAGAACGTGCAGCCCATCTTGCAGCCCGCCTGGGTGGAAACGCACGCGGAGTAGCCGTATTTGTATTTCATCAGGACGCTTTCGATGAGGTTGCCGTCGCCTAGATCGAACAGATATTTCACGGTGCCGTCCACGGCGGAGACCAGCTTGCCCGCGATCCGGAGCGCGCCGTCGCCGTACGTTTCGGCGAGAGTCTTGCGCAGTTCCGCGGGCAGATCGGTCATTTCTTCGAATGACGCGCCGCGCGCCAGCCATTTTTCCAGCTGCCGCACGCGGTAGTCCGGGAGTTTAAGCGGCGCGAGCTCGGCGCGCAGCTCCTCCGGGCTGAGTTCATTCAAATTTCTGCGCGCTGTGGCCATTCAGGTATTCTCCTGCCGTCATTGTCCGCGTGCCTTCGCCCTGGATCTCGAGGATCGCCAGCACGCCGCTGCCGCAGGCAACTTCCAGTTGCCCGCCGTTCACGCTGCACGTGCCGGGCGCCGCGAACAGTCCGTCTTCTTCTATTACTTTCGTGCGGTGGATCTTTACGCGCCTTCCGTCCAGCGTGGAGAACGCAGTGGGAAACGGTTCGGTGCCGCGCACCAGGTCGTGGATCGCCCGGGCGGGGCGGTTCCAGTCGATGTGTCCGGTGGTGCGGTCAACGGGCGGCGCATACGTGGCTTTGGCGTGATCCTGCGGTACGGGGACAATGCTCCCCCGCTCCAGACCAGCCAGCGTCCGCATTAGCGTTACCGGTCCGACGGCGGCCAGCACATCGTGCAGCTCGCCCATGGTCATATCCGGCCCGACAAAGACCGGATCCCGCAGCAGGATATCGCCCGTGTCCATGCCCGGGTCGGTAAGCATCGTAGTGATGCCGGTGACTTTTTGGCCGTCCATCACCGCGTGCCAGATCGGCGCCGCGCCGCGGTATTCCGGGAGCAGGCTGGCGTGGACGTTGACGCAGCCGTACCGGGTGATCTCCAGCACCCGCGGCGGCAATATTTTCCCGTACGCGCACGTCACCATCACGTCCGCGCCGGCTTTTTTGAGCGTTTCGTAAAACTCGTCGGTCTTGGCGCTCGCCGGCTGATACACCGGGATGCCCGCCCGGAGCGCGCGCTCCTTGACCGGCGGCATCTGGATCCGGCCGCCTCTCCCCTTGGGCGCGTCGGGCCGGGTCACCGCCAGCACCACTTCGTGCTCTTTTATCAGCATTTCCAGCGTCCCGAGCGCAAATTCGGGCGTACCGAGGAAGATCACTTTCATTGCTGCGCCGCCTCCTGCTTCACGTAGGACTCCGCTTTATCTTTGTACAGGATGCCGTCCAGATGGTCAATTTCATGCTGCAGCACCACCGCGAAAAACCCTTCCGCGTCGATGGACAGCGGCGCGCCGTTCTCATCGAGGGCGTCAACGTGTATCTTCTCCGCGCGCTTCACCTCGCCCTGGTAGCCGGGCAGGCTGAGGCAGCCTTCCGTGGCGAGCTGCTCGCCTTCGCGGGAGGTGATCACGGGATTGATGATCGCGAGTTTGTTGCCCAGCGTATCGTCGATCACCGCCAGCCGGCGCAGTATGCCGATCTGCGGCGCGGCGAGGCCCACGCCGTTTGACGCGTACATGGTCTCGAACATGTCGCCGATAAGGCTGCGTATGCTGTCGCTCACGTCCTTCACGGGCTTACATTTCATTCTGAGTATTTCTTCGCCTTCGGTCCTGATCCTCCTGATCGCCATATTCATTCCCCCGCTTTACTAATTATCGAAATTCAATGCCAGCCTGATATCGCCGGCTCTTTTTATTGTACCATAATGCTTGAAAAAAAGCTGAATTATTTCTGCGTGCTCGGGCGCCTTGACCGTGAGCTGCCAGCGGTAGCGGCCGTTCACTTTCGGTACGGGCTCGCGGGACGGACCCAGTACGCAGACGGCAGAGCGTTTGTCGGCGGGGATATCGCCGCGAATTGCCGCCGCGAGCTGCTCCAGGCAGTCGTACGCGCCCCGGTCGTTTTCCGAGGACACGCGGATGATGCCCAGGGAGCAGAAAGGCGGATAGTACATTGCCCGCCGGAACTCCAGTTCGCGCCGGTAGAACTCGCCGTAATTGCCCTCTGCCGCCGCCTGCAGGACCGCGTTGTCAACGCTGTACGTCTGCACCACCACTTTGCCCGCCTGCGCGCCGCGGCCCGCCCGGCCGGCGACCTGCGTGATGATCTGGTACGCGCGCTCGCCCGCGTCGTATTCGGGCCGGTTGATCTGCCCGTCGGCGTCAACGATCCCCACCAGCGTCACGCCGGGAAAATCGTGCCCTTTGGTGATCATCTGCGTGCCAACCAGGAACGGTATGCGCTCCTTCTGGAAGCGCCGGAGCAGCGCGCCGTGGCCGCCTTTTACTTTGACCGTGTCGGAGTCCATCCGCAGCACTTCCGCGTCCGGGAACAGCCTGCGGAGTTCGGTCTCCACACGCTCCGTACCGGGGCTGCCGTAACCCAGCGTATTACTGCCGCACTTGGGGCAGCTTTTCGGCGCCGGTACCGCCTTGCCGCAATAGTTGCAGAGCAGCCGCGCCGCCCCGCTGTGATATGTCATGGGGAGGCCGCAGTCCCGGCAGATCATTGTCCGCCCGCACTCCCGGCAGAACAGCCGCGCGCTGTACCCGCGCCGCCCCACGAAAAGCATGGTCTGACCCCCGGCTTGATAATTCGCCTTCAATTCGTTCAGAAGCGCCGCGGAAAACAGACCGCCGCGGGCCAGGTTGGCGCGCTCGTCCCGCATGTCCGCCACCTGAATATCCGGCAGCCTGCCGGCGCCGGCGCGGGAGGGCAGTTCCAGAAGGCGTATCGCCCCCTGCTCCGCCCGGTAGTACATCGTCACATCCGGTGTCGCGGAACCGTACAGGATCGCCGCTTTGCCCGCAAACCGCAGCTCTGCCACCTCTTTCGCGTCATACCGGAGTCCCGATTCCTCCGAGCGGTACGAGCCGTCGTGCACCTCATCCACGATCACCAGATCTACCCGCGGAAACGGCGCGAAGATGCCGGAGCGCGTGCACACCGCCACGCGGGCAATGCCTTTCTTCATCCGGTACCACTCGCGCTCCCGGACGGCGTTGCTGAGACCGGAGTGCCAGAGGGCAACGTTGTCGCCGAACCGTCGGGTGAAATGCGCGATCATCTGCGGCGTCAACGCGATCTCCGGCACCATCATTATCACGTACCCGCCCCGGGACAACACGTACGCGATCAGGTGCATGTACACTTCGGTCTTGCCGCTGCCCGTTACGCCGTGCAGCAGAAATACACCGTTGCCGCTGTTTGCCTCCGGATCCGTTTCCGCGCGCGTCATATTTGCGTCAATGACCGCCTTCACCGCGTTGTACGCCTCCGCCTGCTTCGGGTTCAGTTCATGCTCCGGATAAGTGGTGAGCAACTCCCGCTCCCCGCGCGGCTCCGCTTTGATGTCCTCTGCGCCGGCTTCGCGCGTACACAGTTTTACATAGCCTTTTTTGACCAGCGCGGTGAGCTGCGGGCGCTTCGCTTCCGTCTCGAACAACAGCTTTTCAACATCCGCGCTGCCCCGCTCCGCCAGCATCTCCAGCAGTTTCAGCTGCCAGATACTGCGTACTTTCGTCTGCTTCACAAGTTCCTGCGCGTCTGCGCGGCTGATCGCGAGCTCCGCCACTTCCACCGTGCGCGCGACTGCTTTCTTTTTGCCGCGGAACGGCCGTATGCAGCGGATCGCGGTGCCCGGCGTGCAGGCGTACGTACGCCACAGGCGCAGGGCAAATTCGAGTTCTTCCCCGGTGAGCGGTTCTTCATCCGGCACTTCGAGGATGTGTTTGAGGACAATGGGCCTGCCGGTTGCGGCCCCGATCGCTTCCGCGTTGTCCGCGCCGGAATCGTCCGCCCCGGCAACGTTCCAGATCACGGCCTCGGTGCGCCGGTTGCCTATGCCGAACGGGACAACGACAAACATACCCCGCCGGAAACGTTGCCCCCCGCCGGGGAGCGTTTCATCAGCGAGGTAGGTATAGAGCCGGTCAAACGCCAGCGTACTTTCCAGCAGATATACTTCCAGTCTGACTGTCAAACCGATTTATCCTTCCGGGCATCGACGCGGCGCTCAGGTGTACTGCCGGATGAACTCCGGCATCGTCTCCTCGTCGCCGTTGATGCTGATGTAGAAGTCGGCGCTGTGTTCCGCCGAGATCTTCGCGATGCCGTCAAAGAACTTCTTCAGCGACTCCGCGTCCTGATGTACTATATATGTCAATCCGTCAATGAATATTGTTTCGATGTCATAGTTCTGCGAGGCCACGCCGCAGATAAAGCCTAAAAACGCGTCCGATCCGTATACCGGGTAGTCCAGGATGTTGATGAATCTGATCCGGTGGGACAATTTCATCATCAGCTCGTTGCTGTCGTCAATATACACCACCGCTCCGTTCGACTCTCTCACGATGGCGTTCGCCGTCTCCAGCATCTGCTTCGTCTTTCCTGTACCTTTTTTCCCGTAAAATACCTTTATCATAGAAATCGCCTCCATTTCTGTATATATACTTTACCACAAGAAACCGAATGTGACAAGTGAAAGAAGCGGTAAGTTACAAGTTACAAGTTACAAGTTTTAAGCTGCGGCGCAAACTTATAACTTAAAACTTATAACTTATAACTTAAAACTGATTTTTCAATATAATTTCTCCCACTTCGGGTCTTGTCCCCGAGCGCAGCCGGAGCAGCGCGCAGCCCAGGCCGGATGTCAGCAGCAGCGGGTAGCCGCCCACATCGTGCCGGCCGTAGAAAATACCCTGTTTGGGCAGTTTGTCGTCTTTGAGCACTTTAAACTCCAGGCCCGCGACCAGGCGGATCTGGCCGCCGTGGGTGTGGCCGCAGAACACGCCGTACGGGGCGTATGCGGGGAGCGGGAGCGGAGCGTTGACGTCGCGGGCAGCGCGGTCAACGGCATTGTCCCCGCTGAGCAGGATGTCGGCGTTGTGGGACGCGAGGATGAATTTGAGGCCTCGCTCGGCAGCAATGCGCGACCACTCCTCGATCAGTTCGCCGGCGGGTGTGACGCGGCTGCGCAGATCGGAGAGACCCCCGATCAAGGTGTCGGCAACGACGGTGTAATTGTCGTCCAGCACGCGCACATCGCCGGGCAGCGAGGTAAAGGTGTCAACAAACTCCGCCTTCCCGCCCGGCAGCTGCGCCGCGACTATGTTGTCGTGGTTGCCCGGAGTGATCAGCACGGGGACCCCCGCGCCGGAAGACAGACAGAATATAAAATGCTTGGCGGATTCCAGTTCTTTAGGCTCGTTGGCCAGATCGCCGGTGATCAGGATGAATGCCGGATCCATCTGCCGCACCGCTTCGAGAATGTGGCTCCACGGCACGGGCATGGCGGCAATATGCACATCGGAAATAAAGCAGAACCGCGTATTTCCCGCTTCAGCAGCGTCAATACCGGCCGCGTCAGCACCGGTAGCTGCGGCGTCAATACCGGTCCCGTTTCCGGGCGCCGCGAACACTTCGCGCACTATCTGAAGTTCGCCCGCGTTGCGCCGCATGCGCCGGAGCACGAATATCAGCACGATGATCAGGACACAGCAGCAGATCGTAAAAATGTACCAAAACATACGCGCGCTCCGGTCAGTTCCAGTTGTCCTTCTTCATTTCCACATCGCCCGCGTTGACGTCGCGGTTCAGGCGGCGCTTCTTGTGCTTGCCGCCCTCGCCTTCGCCCGAGGCGGAGGAATCGCCGTTGTCCTTGGCGGGCGGTACGATGTCTTTCTTGAACGCCAGCAGCCAGATTATCCGGATGAGTCCGATCAACAGGAGCAGCGCCGCAAGGCCGTACGCGATGTAGCACAGCGTCTGGATAAAGTCCGAAAGCCGGTACGCCGTGTCTTCCTCCACCAGCGCAACGTGTTCGGCTTTGTTCGTGGGAGTGGGCGCCGGGGTATCGGTGATCAGGTTGCCGTGTTCGTCGGTGCGAGGCACGCGTGTGGCGTCTCCGAGCTTCGGCGGCGTTACCGGAGGCAATGTCGGCGGCACCGTTTCTTCCGGCACCGCGGTGGGCGTCCGGGTAGGATACGGCGTGCGCGTAGGCGACGGCGTGGGCTCTTTAGTGGGCGGTTCGGGGGTCCCGGTCACCTCAGGCGTATCCGACGGTTCATCGGTAATATCGGGAGTGGCAGTCCCCTCGTCCGGCGTGGGCGTATCCTCTCCCGGCGTGGGCGTATCCTCGTCCGGCGTGGGCGTATCCTCTCCCGGCGTAGGGGTATCCTCTCCCGGTGTCGGTGTACCTTCGCCCGGCGTGGGAGTTTCATCACCCGGCGTAGGCGTATCTTCACCCGGCGTAGGTGTATCTTCACCCGGTGTGGGCGTGTCTTCACCCGGCGTGGGAGTATCGTCCTCCGCTGCGGGCGTTGTCTCCGCCGGCGCAGTATCTTCGGGCAGCTCGGTGTTCTTATTGTCATCGGGAAGGTCAATGCCCGCCGCGTTTGCCCGCACCGCCACCGCGCTCATGCCAAACTTACCGGCGGAAAACAGCAGGCACGCGCACAACAACAGCACGAACACATCGCGGCCCGTCTGCCCGCCGCCTTTGCGGCCGCGGCGGCTTTTACGGCCCCAGATCAGGAATCCGACGGCAATACCCGCCCAGATACCCACGATCATCGCCGCGAACAGTGCCATGATCGCGTTGGTCTTGGGCAACGTAAACGAATCCGGATCTTCCTCCGCAGTATCTGTCGGACCGCGGGGAATATCCGTTGCCGACGGTACCGCCGGAGTACCCGTCTCGACCGGCACGGTAGGTGCTTCGGTAGGGACTTCCGTTTCAGCCGGGAGCGTAGGTTCACCGGAAGCATCAGGTGACGCGGACGGATCCGGCGTTTCAGAAGCGTCCGGGGTAGTGTCGGAAGGCGTAATTTCCGGAGTAGCTGTATTGGGCACCGCAGTCGCCGGCGTCGCGGCAGGCGTACTTGTGGGTGACGCCGTAGGTGTTTTCGCCGGAGGTTCAGTGGGTGTTTCAGTCGGCGTAGCCGTGGGCGGCGCGGTGGGCGTTTTGGTCGGCGTAGCGGTAGGTGTCGCATTAGGCTTTTGGGTGGGCGTGGCGGTCGGCGTGGGTGTAGCTGTTGGTTTCGGCGTCGCGGTAGGTGTCGGCGTCGCAGTCGGCGTTGGCGTCGGCGTTTTGGTAGGCGGATTAGTGGGATCCGGTTTGATCCAGATCGTTCTCCGGTACGTCCAGCCGTAACCGTCATCTTCAGAATACTCATTGAAATCCTCGTCTGAGTACCCCAGCATGCGGGCGGTGATTATTCCGTCGGAGTCTCGCTGCGCGTTGTCCGCGACCTTAAACACGATCTTGCAGAGCGTGCCTTTGCCGGTGCCGTTGCCCTCCGCTGACAGGATCATGATCCGCCGGTTGGCAACGTCGCTCACTTCCACGGTATCCGCCAGCATATTTGTCTTATCAGAAGAAACATACTCGAGGTTGGAGCTGAATTCAAGAAGGATCTCGACGGCCGAGATCTTCATATCGAGGTCGTAGCCCACCGTCACGGTGATCGTCTCGCCGGCAAACGCTTCGGTGCGGGACAACGTGAACAGTTCCTGCGAGGCGGCCCGGGCGGGACGTTCGCGGGAAGGGAACAGCAGTATTGACGCCGTCAACACCAGTGCCAGCAAAACTGCCGCCGCCGTCAACGCCGTGCCGCGTTTCCGTATTTTTCCGTTGTCCCTGTGCTTTCCGAACATTCCGTTCCTCCCGCTGTATCAAAAGGGGTCTGTCCCCTCTACAATTCGATCTTACCCAGCAGATACTGGCGCAGTTTGGCGAAGTCGCCGATGCCGATCTTGCTGTCGCCGTTGACGTCCGCCGCATACTCGAAATCGCCGGTGATGATGCCGCCTTTCAGCAGATGCTGCCGCAGCTTCGCGAAGTCCGCGATACCGACTTTGCCGTCGCCGTTGACGTCGCCGGACACGATCACGTGCCAGTCCGCATACACGACGCCGCGGTCGGTCAATACCACCCGGGCCCCCGTAGGCAGTGCCTGCTCCGCGCCGGGCTCGCCGCCGTCGGGCAGCGTGACGGTCAATTCCGGTTCCGCCCCGCCCGCACAGCTGATCGCGCCGAGCAGTTCCGCGGCCGCGGTCCCGGGCTTCACGCCCCGGAGCAGCATGAGGCCGTCGCCGCTTTCCGCGAGCGTCCAGCCGGACGAATCGCCAAGCCGCACTTCCGGCTCATTATATACCATCTCGCCGGCCTTTGCCACATCTATCTTGATCTGTGCGCGGTCGGTCGTGCTCCCGCTCGCGTCGATCTCCGTTACCGTCAGCGTACATAGGCCTTCCTGTGCCGGATTCCACACCAGCACCGGCTCGGTCTTAGTCACCGCCAGCGTGCGGCCGTCCGGCAGGAGCAGGGTAAATACATACGTTTTCCCGGGGGTTGCCGCATTGGCATCGGTACCGCTGCCGGAGCCGGTCTTGCCGCTCCACTGTATCAGGCTGTGGCCGTTCTGCCGCAGCGTGCCGCCGGCGGGGGTGAGAACGTTGAGACCGTTGTTGTCCGTGTAAGCGGGCCGCACCGGGATATATTCGGCGCTGGCAACTGTTGCGGAGAGCGTGCGCGTCGCGGTCTTGCCTATGGCATTGCGGACAATGATCCGGACCGTCTGCTGCGGCGTTTCTCCGCCCTCTCCCGCCTCCGGGGACGCCGGGCTCTCCGCGGACAACGCGGCCGGCACGCACACCACGTCCGCCTTCCCGGCGCCGCTGTCCAAGGAAGCATAGTACGCGGGATTCCAGTACTCCCCGTCGGGGATCTCCGGCAGGGCCAGCGGTTCATCGAGGATCAGCGGGGCGGCATCGGAGATGTTGACCGTCAGCGGATAACCCGCGATCCGGCCGCCGAATGTGATGGAGATGTTGACGTCCTGCGTACCTGCGTGCTTCGTGTCTACCGCAGCCGCGTCGAACCGCACCGTCACCGGCACGCCGCGCAGGTCGCGGATCTCCAGCGCTTCGGCGATCGCCGCCGCGGTCAACGCCTTCCCTTTCAGCACGTACACCTCGCCCAGCGTTGTTCCCTCTGCCGGGGACGCGGGCAATTCGCCGGACACGCACGGGCTCGCCGGAAATCCGGCGCCGATGCTCGTCTCTTCGGCCGCTGTCAACGCCGCCTTGCCGTAGCACCACACGAAGCAGTACTCCAGCCCCTGCGCGGTCTCACGCACCGCCGAAGCACAGCCGAAGCAGGCGATATTGGACCGGCTCAGCGTTTGTTCGCCGGAATATGTGTTGAGGATGGATCTGAGCGCGAGCCGGGCGCCGCTCGAGGCATCGGTGCACGCGTAACCGGTCGCAAAATATACTTCGAAGCCATCGATGCCGGAGATGTTGCCGATCGCCGCCTGCACCGCGTTTTCCGCCGCACGCTGAGCCGCATTGGCACTGTTTTGGCCGCTCGCGGTGTTGCCGTTGCCGTCTCGCGTGCACAAAGCGGACAACGCGCCGTACAGCGCCGCCGTTGAGAGCGCCTCCGATTCCGCCGCTGCGCCGAGCCCGCATTTGGCCCGGTGATCAGTGTAATAACCCGCGGCGGCAATATCTATCCCTGCCAGCACCGCGTCGTTGTCCCGGTAATATACCGGATCATCGCAATTCAGCACGGGAAGCGTTCCCTCCGAAGCATGAACAATTGATTCTGAATTTATTTTTTTGCCGACTGTCCCCCATTTCGGGAGAAACGCCGCCAGAGCAATCATTGCCAGCGCCACGCCCGCAAATGCGCTCAAAACAGCCGCAATACGCCCCTGACCCCTGCCGGACATTTCCGGCAGCGGCCGCAAGTACCGCCTGCTCTGCTGTCTCTCCGCGCTCTTCATTTGTGTCAGTTCCCCCGTCAACCGGGTCTTATCTTCTGTGCCTTAACGGTCGCAAACACTGTATGGCGCCACTTCGCGGCCGCGTACTTGTCTTGTGTCCGCGTGTGACAATCATCCAAATTAGAGTATATCACAAAAACAGCGGGATTTCCATACTTAAATTATACTTCTTATCTGAGTAATCTTGGCGTAGGCCGAAATCTCTTCATTTTGTCTTTTCGGCCTACGTCGCAAGGCGAAACGTAGGCCGAAATCTTTTCATTTTAATTTTTCGGCCTACGTGATGAGGCGGAACGTAGGCCGAAACCCCTTCATTTGATTTTTTCGGCCTACGCCATGAGGTAGAACGTAGGCCGAAATCCTTTCAGTCGATCTTTTCGGCCTACGAATCAAAAGTGAATGTAGGCCGACAGGATAATCAGCGCTTGACCTCAGTCCCGCCCCACTCCACGACCGTGAATCCGGTGCGTTCGGGCGCGGTGAGCTGCTGGGGCGGGATGTTGACCGCGTGCTCCAGCGGCATATACGCCATCAGGACCCGGATGACAGAGTCGGGCTCGGGCGAAACGGTCAGTTTCACGTTGTCCGCATATGTTGAGGTCTGGAACGAGATCAGATTGTAAGCGTTGTTCTGCAGGATGGGCAGCCAGTAGATGATGAATTCGTTGGCCTCCCGGGCCGACAGGCCGAGCTGCGGCAACGTTTCCGCCAGGAACCGCGCCGTATCCGCACCCTTCACGCAGAAGCCGGACGAAAGGTCGAACCAGTCATAATTGCCGGCGCCTTCCCAGTAGAGCGCGTAATACTCGCTGCCGTCGGGGAAGACCAGCGTGCCGTCGGGGCGGGCAACAATATTCTGCCACCCGTCCGCACCGTACTCCGGGTACGTGCAGGTCAATTCGCCGTCAAAATCCAGTGCGACGGAGCAGACGGTATCCTCTTCGGGGTACAGGTATATGATGGGTTTGGCGTATGCTGCTCCGTCATCGGATAAGCATATGCTTTTTACTTTGCTGATCACATGTTTGCAGACCAGATCGCCTTTCGATCCGCCGGAGTTTATTATTTTTTCTTCGGCTTTGTAATTCCGGCCGTAAAACTCTATCCGGACGCTGCCTGTGTAAATTACAGAGTCCCTGAATTCCTTTGCGGCACCGGGATAATACACGTATACGAGGTCGCCCAGCCTGCCGTTGGATCTGCCATAGCCGGCGATCTCGTTTTCGTTAATATACAGCACACTTATGCTCATTGAATACAGTTTGTTCGGTCTCAATGCGCTGTCGTCGTTAAAGTCAAATTCAACAGGCTTGCACGACACAGTCAACGCCAGCAGCACCAGCGCCAATATAAGCAATACTCCTTTTTTAATAACAGACATTTCATTCTCCCCCGTAAAAGAACCCGAGCAGTATCGACTCCGGGCAGTATCAGTGCCCGGGCGCCCCCAGCAGCGAATTGACCAGTTGCCGCTCTTCCTCGGTGAGCAGCAGGTGCTGCTGGTCGGGCGGATTGACCAGCAAGTTGATCATTCCGGTCTCGAAGCAGTAAAGGAACCGGCGGTCGCCATCTTTAAAAGTATAATTATAAGTTGTAAATGCGCCGGAGCCCGCTTCCCATCTGTCGCTTTGGAGGATCGCCTTGATCTGCGCGTAACGGGCATCATCCACATCCACCGTTTCGAGCATTACGGTGTTTGAACGGTGATTGAATTCATGCAGTTCCAGGAATAAGCTCTCGGGGATCTCGTACATCCCGTGACCGTAGTACGAAGTCGGATTGCCGCCCATGGAAATGAGATATCTGCCGTTGAAATCGTATACATCAAGGCTGAAAACACCGCACGAATAATAAGAATCAAGATATTTATACCCTGTGCCCCTGGTCAGCCATTCCAGTTCCTCGCCGCGCTGCTCCAGGCATTTGAGGATAAAGTCCCTGAGCACATCCATGTCGTAGCACTCATAGCTGATCTGCACGGAGTCCACGATATTCTCCTTATGTCCGACATAAAACACGGTTTCGCCGTCAAAGTTCCGGGCTTTGATCTCACGATAGGCATCCCAGTACGTCGAATCCACCTTTTCGTCCGCATAGTCCGGGATCTCAGGGATCTCCTCAAACGTGCGAGAGTAGTAGATGTATACATCTCGGGCGTTGTCCGCAACGGCGATCGCGTAATCCGCGTGGACTGCGTACTCTTTGCCGTCTCTGATCACCGGCTCCGTCGAAATGCCCGGACACTGCGCCGTGAACCACTCGCCGTCCGCGGCGGAGTAGCACACGATGCGCCGTTCGGCCTCGGAAAACGCGTAGAAATACGCGTGGTCTTTGCTCCAGGCGCAGCAGTTCTGCGCATAGTTCCGGACAATTACCGTTTCCGCACCGGTGGTGGAGTTTTTCACCAGAAATACTCTTGTGCCGTCGTCAAGGACTGTTCTTACCAGGACCGGTTCGTTTTCCAGCCGCGCGCCGGTCGCCGCATCGTAAGCGGCAACTTCCACTTCGGTGTGCAGCGCCCAGCCGTTGTTTTTGACGGAATATACTTTGCCGCCGATGGAATAGTTGTACTCGCCTGCCACTTCTGCGATGACGCCGGTGTCAATATTATAAAAATACGTGCCGGCCGCGGAGATCTCCATGATGTTATCGGTGAGGAAAGACCCAGTCACGCCGGGGCCGTCAATATGATCCCAGATCCGCAGGGAACCGCCGTCATCAACATTGTACACATCCACGAAATGCCGGTCGGACCCGGTATTTATGCTGATGCACAGCCGGCCGTCCCACAGGCAGTCGCCGTACAGCCCCAGCTCGCGGTAGCTGTTGGCGCCGTCCGGGAGCGCCACGCGGGCCGCAGTGCCGGTAATCCGGTCAAATATCCACATATCGACGGTCTCGACGCTGACGGTATCGTATATGCGCACCGCCACCAGGCCGCTGCGGACTTTGTCCGGATTGAATTCCGGATATTGTCCGTCAGGTATATTCACGCCGGATGCGCGCAGAAATTCGTGGTACAGGCAGATGATCTCGTTATTCAGCGGGTTGTAGTACACGCCCGGGCACTCCGCGTGTTCGCCCATCACGCTGGCGGGAATGAGCTCCGCGCCGAAGCCCGCGGCATCCAGAGAATTCAGGCTCTGGTCGAGGCCCGCGTATGAGAGCGGTACCACGTTGAGGGACGCCGCGCCGAACCAGTCGGACCCGGCGTGGTTTTCCGGCGTCGCCGGTGCGGTCGTTGGCGCCGGTAGGGTCGTTGACGCCGGAACGGTCGCTGCGTCGGGGGCGGTCGTTGGCATCGGTGCGGTCGTTTGCGTCGGTCCGGCCAGGACCGGTTCCTGGTCAATGCTGGGCGCCTTCCGCCCGTTCGTCCGGCTCAGCGAGATGCCCAGCGTGACGGCGATCACCGCCGCCGCAGCGATGGCAACGCACACCAGACCGGTCCCGAAAGCCTTCCGTTTCTTTTTAAAATTCGCCACGCCGTTGTAATACTGCGCGCTGTCCTCCCTGCCGGCAATGGCCTGCATAGCTTCCTTGAATTCTTTATCTGTCATATAGTTCCCTCCCCGGATCCAAACCGGCGGAGTTTTTTCCGCATTCGCGCGAGCCTGCTCCTGACCGTGGATTCGTTCATGCCGAACTCGTCGGCAATAGTCTTGTGCGTCTTCATCAGCAAATACCGGCTCATGAAGAGCGCTTTATCTTTTTGACTCTGTTTCGACAGGAACGCGTCCAGTTCGGCTACCGGGTCTGCGGCGCGGTGCGTTGTCAACGTCCCGTTCCCTGAAACAGAACCGAGCTCGTCGCGGATCGCGTCCAACTCGCCGCCCGCAAAAACATACCGCGTGTCGGGGACAACGGCGCTCTTGTCCACGCCGAACAGCTCTGCCATCGTTTCAACGCTCAGCAGATCCGGCGTGCGTGTTCCGAGTTCCCACATCGACACCAGCGAGCGCGACACATGCAGCCGCTCCGCCAGTTCCTGCTGGGTCAATCCCTTTTCCGTCCTCAACCGGGTGATCGCCCCGGCTGTGTCCGGCACATTCTCTCCTGTCATGATCTATTCCTTCTGTAACGCCTGCCGCAGGTCTTTATGGCGTTGTTCCGACCCCCGGCATGATAATTATACACTATGCAGCAGCGATAATTTGCCACAAATTGTTGCATAATAAAAGATACCGCCGGATCTCAGCGGTATCTTTAAAACAGTTTAATTATAGTCCGGTTTACTTCTTCTTTCCGAACGGCTTGCGGGAGGATCTGTCGCTGCCCGAATTGCCGGCGCCTTCGGAACCCGCCGCCTCCAGCGTGCCGCCGGAAAGCTCGTCAAACCGCTTCAGCGCCGCCTTCTGCTCGGAGTTAAGGCGTTTCGGCGTTTCCACCGTAATGTTGACATATTGATCGCCTTTGGAAGACGAATTAAGCCGCTGGATGCCCTTGCCCCGCAGTTTGAAGCGCGAGCCGCCGGGGGTGCCTTCGGGGATCGTCAGATTGACGTCGCCGTACAGCGTCTGGATCCGGATCACGTCGCCCAGTGCCGCCTGCGCGAAGGAGATCGTCCGGTTCATGTACACGTCGTAGCCGTCCCGCACGAAGGTGGGATGGCGCCCGACCCGCACGCTGATTATCAGATCGCCCGCGGGGCCACCGTGGGTGCCCGGTTCGCCCATGCCGCGTTTGGAGATTGCCTGACCGTCGTCAATACCCGCCGGAAACTCCACCGGAACCGTCACGGTCTTGCGGATCTTGCCGCGGCCGGAGCACACTTTGCACGGGTCGTCAATTACCACACCCGTTCCCCCGCATCGCGTACACGCGGACTGAGTCACAAAGTGCGCAAATGAAGACACCCGCGTGTTCTCCACCGTACCGGTACCGCCGCACGTGGGACAGCGCGTGGTCTTGCCCGACGCGGAGCCGGTGCCCTGGCAGCTGTCGCAGGCAACGTTTTTGGTGATACTGATGTCCTTCTTGCAGCCGAACGCCGCCTCTTCGAACGTCAGGTACACAGTCTGCTGCAGATCCGCGCCTGCCTGCGGGCCGGAGCGCGAACGGCCGCCGCCGAACCCGCCGCCGAAGAAGCTGCTTAGGATGTCATTGATGTCGAATCCGAAGCCGCCCGCGCCGCCGTAACTGTAGCCGCCCGCGGACTGGTCAAACGCGGCGTGACCGAACTGGTCGTATTTCGCCCGTTTTTCCTTGTCGCTGAGCACCGAGTATGCTTCGCTGGCTTCCTTGAATTTGGCTTCCGCTTCCTTGTCGCCCGGGTTCAGGTCCGGGTGATACTTCTTCGCCAGGGTCCGGTACGCTTTTTTAATTTCTTCGTCGCTGGCCGTTTTTGCCACGCCCAGGACTTCATAATAATCTCGTTTGTCTGCCATTTTGCATCAGACGTCGTCAATTATTGGCGTCTTTGAAATCTCCTTCGTAAACATTGCCGTCGGGGCCGTTGCCCGCGCCGCCGTTGTAGCCGTCATTGCCGCCGTTGTAGCCGCCCTGCGGACCGCCCTGGAATCCGTCCTGCGGACCGCCCTGTGCGCCGGGGTTCTGCTTGTAGATCTTTTCGGAGATCTTGTAGAACGCCTGCTTCAGGTCTTCGGTGGCGCCTTTGATGCGGTCGGTGTCGTTGGCCGCAATGGCGTCCTTAACCTTCTGGATCTCAGCTTCGGCGCTGGCCTTGTCGTCCGCTTCGAGCTTGTCGCCCATGTCTTTGATCAGCTTCTCGGACTGGTACACCATGGCGTCCGCTTCGTTTTTGATCTCCACGGCTTCCTTGGCTTTCTTGTCCTGCGCCGCGTACGCCTCGGCCTCTTTCACGGCCTTCTGGATGTCGGCTTCGGACAGGTTGCTGGACGCGGTGATCGTGATCTTCTGCTCGGCGCCGGTGCCCAGGTCTTTCGCGGAGACGTTGACGATGCCGTTGGCGTCAATATCGAACGTGACCTCGATCTGCGGCACGCCTCTCGGCGCGGGCATTATGCCGGAGAGCTGGAAGTTGCCCAGCGTCTTGTTGTACGCCGCCATCTCGCGCTCGCCCTGGAGCACGTGGACGTCAACGGCGGTCTGGTTGTCCGCGGCGGTAGAGAAGATCTGGCTCTTGCGGGTGGGGATCGTGGTGTTGCGTTCGATCAGTTTGGTGAACACGCCGCCCATGGTCTCGATGCCCAGGGACAACGGCGTTACGTCCAGCAGCAGCAGATCTTTCACGTCGCCGGTGAGCACGCCCGCCTGAATAGCCGCGCCGATGGCAACGCACTCATCCGGGTTGATGCCCTTGAACGGTTCTTTGCCGATGAAGCGCTTGACCGCGTCCTGCACCGCGGGGATACGGGTAGAACCGCCGACCAGCAGCACTTTCGAGATCTGGTCCGCTTTGAGGCCCGCGTCCTGCATCGCCTGGCGCGTGGGACCCATGGTCTTCTCTACCAGATCCGCGGTGAGTTCGTTGAATTTAGCCCGCGTGAGCGTGACATCCAGGTTCTTGGCGCCGGTGGCGTCCGCGGTGATGTAGGGCAGCATGATGTTGGTAGACATTACGCTGGACAGCTCGATCTTCGCTTTTTCCGCGGCTTCCCGCACACGCTGCATCGCCAGCTTGTCGCCGGACAGATCGATGCCGGTCTCCTTGCGGAACTCGCCCAGGATGTAGTCCATTACCTTCTTGTCGAAGTCGTCGCCGCCGAGGCGGTTGTTGCCGTTGGTAGCCAGAACTTCGAACACGCCGTCGCCGATCTCCAGAATGGATACGTCGAACGTACCGCCGCCCAGGTCGAACACCATGATCTTCTGTTCATTTTCCTTGTCCAGGCCGTACGCCAGCGCCGCGGCCGTGGGCTCGTTGATGATACGGAGCACTTCCAGACCCGCAATACGGCCGGCGTCTTTTGTGGCCTGCCGCTGGGAGTCGCTGAAGTACGCGGGAACGGTGATGACCGCCTGCGTGACCGGCGTGCCCAGATAGTTCTCGGCGTCCGCTTTCAGTTTCTGCAGGATCATCGCGGAGATCTCGGGGGGCGTGTAGCGCTTGCCGTCGATCTCGATCTTGCGGTCGGTGCCCATATCTCTCTTTATTGAAATAATTGTCCGTTCGGGGTTGGTGACCGCCTGCCGCTTGGCCAGATCGCCCACGAGTCTCTCGGTGGGTTTCTGCGCGGTGGCGCGGGTGAATGCCACTACGGACGGAGTCGTTCTGCCGCCTTCCGCGTTGGTGATAACGACGGGATCGCCGCCTTCCATGACCGCTACGCAGGAGTTAGTGGTTCCTAAATCAATACCTATTACTTTTGCCATGATCAATTCCTCCAATCAGGTTTTACTATATATATTCGGCGTTCGTTTCCGCGGCATGTGCCGTGTTGCGTTACGCCGTTAGTTGGCAACTTTTACCATGCTGTGCCGGAGCACTTTGTCGCCCAGCGTGTATCCTTTCATGAACACGTCGGCAATTACATTCTCGCCCAAACTCTCGTCTTCGCAGTGCATCACCGCGTTGTGCAGTTCGGGGTCAAACTCTTTCCCGAGCGCCTCGATCTCCTTCACGCCGTCCTTTTCCATCTGCTCTTTGAACTGGCGGTACGTGAGTTCGATACCTTTGCGCAGCGGATCATCTGCGTCCTCCGGCGCGGCGGCGAGCGCTCGTTCGAAATTATCGATCACCGGGAGCAGGCCTTTCCAGGCATCCGCTTTGCCGTCGGAATAGCGGCCGTCAAGTTCGCGGGACGTGCGTTTGCGGTAGTTGTCGTACTCCGCCAGGATCCGCGCGTACCGGTCTTTCTCTTCCGCCAGCGTCTTTTCGAGTTCGGCGTTCTTTGCTTCCAGTCCGGCCAGTTCCGCGGTCAGTTTCTTCTTTTCTTTACGGTCTTTTTCTTTGTGGCCGCCCGCGTTTTCCGCCTGGGCTCCGGTGTTGTCACCCGCCTCAGCGCCAACATCCGCGCCGGTCTCGGCGGCAACATCCGCCGCTTTCACGGCTTCGGTCTCGATGTCGGGGGCGTTTTCGATATTGTCCGCGTCAACATGCTTCTTATCTGTCATTTTATATCATTTGACCTCCGTTGGTTGTTGTGCGTTGTCGCCGCCGGACAGCAGCGCCATGCCCTCGGGCGCGTCGATCGCACCCGCTCCGGTGAGCCGTTTGCGCACGTATTCCAGCGCCGCGACTACCCGCGGGTAGTCCATGCGTGTGGGGCTCAGAACGCCGATCGTGCCGAGTTTTACGCCGTTGACGCTGTACGTCGCGGTGACCACGGAGCATTCGTTCAGCCCCTCTATCTTGTTCTCCGAACCGATCCGGATGACCAGACCGTCGGATGTCGAGCACTCTTTGATCAGGTCGATCATCAGATCTTCCCGGTTCAGCAGCTCCAGGATGCCCTTCGCCTTGCCTACGTCCGAAAACTCGGGATGGGACAGGAACTTAACGGCGCCCTCGGTGTGGACTTCGGTGTCCGCGGCTTTCTTGATGCACTCGAATATGCCGTCAATGACCGGCATCAGCGCAGTGCGGGCAACGCCGGTAGCCTCCGACACAGAATTGATCATGTTCATGCTGATCTCTTCCACGCGGTGCCCCGCGAACAGCAGGTTGCAGTGCGTCGACACCTTCATCAGCGTCTCCGGGGTGATCGCTTTGTCGTGCTGAATGACCGCGTTCTTCACCGAATCGTCGTCCAATACTATCACTGCCAGCGCCTTGCCGGGCTCCACAGGCACGACCTGCAGTGCCTTGATCCGCTGCGTTCCGTCCGCCGCGCCGGATATGGCGATGGACGTGTACTCGGTGAGCCGAGAAACCAGCTCGGAGGCAACTCTGATCTGATCGCTCATCTCGCCGATCTCGTGCTGCATGCGCACTTTTACATCTTCCAGCTCTTCGGGCGTAGGCTCGAAACCGAGCTTATCTTCCAGCGCCATCAACTTGTCCACGTACAGGCGGTAACCCTTCTCGGAGGGGATCCGGCCCGCGGACGTGTGCGGCTGCGACAGGTAGCCCAGCTCTTCCAGGTCTGCCATTTCGTTGCGGATGGTGGCGGAACTCAGGCCCATGCTGTACTTTTTGGCAATCGTGCGGGATCCCACGGGCTCCCGCGTTTCGATGTAGTCGTCAATGACCGCCTTCAATATTGACATTTTCCGGTAGTCCAGCTCTTCGTTTGCCATTTGCTCACCTCCCGCACCGCCGCGACCGCTTCGGTTTCGGCTTTGCTGTTAGCACTCTATCACGTCGAGTGCTAACAACTATGCGTATCATACCACCCCATAGTATGGTTGTCAATACATTTTCAAAAACTTTTTTGGCGCAAAAAAACCGGCCCCGAAAGGCCGGCGGTTTGTTGTGATATAGGTTACTGTCTGTTGCCCGCCGTCAATACCGCGGCATCGCTCAATACTGCGAACCCATCATTGAGAACAGATTCATGACCAGTTCCTGAAGCTCGTCCATGTTCATCTTGAGCAGTTCATTGAACGCCGGAATATCGCCTTCCGCGGAATATGTGATGGTGAGCTTGCCGGCAATGTCGAACAAGCCGTAACCATAGTCGTCATCGTCCCAGTCATCGTCCCAGTCATCGTCGTCCCAGTAATCGCCGTAAGTCGAGCCCGGTCCGCCTTCCATCAGATAGTAATCACTATCGTACATGGTGACCGGCATCATTCCTCCGAGAATACCCGAAAGGCCGCTCAGTTTGGACAGATCGAAAGAAGCAGAGAAGTAGGTGACGTTGCCCTTCGCATCGCGGGTGACGTCGTAGTCGAACTCAAGGCCTTCGGTCGCACCGTCGAAGAACACTTTGACTTTCTTGGCGGCTTTGTCCGCGACGAAGGAGAACACGTCGGAGCCTTCAACGGTGAGTTTGACCTGCTTCAGGCTGTCGTTGTCCTGAATCAGCGCGGAGAAGTTCGTGTCCTCGCCGTCAATGTGCGCCTTTATGTCATACCGGATAGAATCGTCGGTCTGGAAGGTGTCAAGCTCGACCGTCTGGTACTCTGTCGCGCCTTCGTAATCCTTGGTCATGACCTTCAGTTCACCGCCCAGGATCTCATTGGTGACTACGTCGGTGTACAGAACATATTTGAGTATTTCATCATTGTCGGTATACTCGTCGCCAAGGTCGACATCATCTTCGCTTAACTGCATCATGCCGAACAGACTCATGAGCGGGTTGTCCTGCAGTTCTTTGACAATGGCTTTACCGGCGGCTTCGACCTGGGTCTTGTTGAACGAAACGGTCAGTTTGTTGACCATCTTATCCTCGCCGCCCACTTTGGTCTTGACGGAATATTCGGCATTCATCGTGCCGTGTTCTTTCACGAAATCCGTGATCTTTTCCGAATAATCCACGTCTTTTTCTTTAACCAGCTTTTCAACGATATCGATGATCGACTGTTCGGTCTTGCTGTCAATATTCAGCATATTGTCGCCCTTGGTACCGAGAATGGATTTCGGGAAGTTTTCCGCGAACGCGCCGAAGTCAATACCGATAGCCTTCTCCGCACCGTCCATATTGAACACGAGTTTGTTGTCCTTAAGGAACAGATCCATGCCGAACTTCTGTGAGGGATCCTCCGGATCTTCGATATCGATGCTGAACGTGAACATGCCGTTTTTCAGCATATTACGGGCCTCGTCGATGGCAAACTTGGTCTCCATCGTGTCGAGCGTCTGCGACATTGCCGCGGTCATCAGTTTATCCGCCGGAAGATTTTTGGTTTTTTTGCAGCCCGCAAACATGATCATGCCCGCGGCCAGAACCAGCGTCAATACGATAATAAATGCTTTTTTCATTGCATACACCTCTCTTGAAAATGTGCCGTCAACGGTTTTATTGTTGACAATGGAGTTGGTTCAATCAAAATTATACGTTAAATGCCCGTATTTGTCAAATCAATTGCCCTTTCATTTGCCTTTTGCCTTTTTCCCTTTGCCATTTGTTATTATGTGTCTGCCCTCTTTAACTTCCAGCAGCCGCAGTTTGCGGCCCGCGACAGTCTTTTCGGTCAATTTTACCTTTTCGCCGTCCAGCAGGACGGATCTGGCGGGGCCGGGGATATTGACCAGCAGCGGGCAGGCCGTTTCCACCACGAGCCCCGGCGCTTTGCTTGTGAGCACGGCGCGGGCACGGGACTGCCAGAACAGCGCGAGTCTGTTGGTGGTAGTGAGCAGCGGCGTGTAGCCTTTGTCCGTCCAGTGCTTCTTGGCCAGGCGCAGCGCGGCAGTGGAAAGCTCGGATCGCGGATCGTCCGGATGCAGGTAGTGGGGATGGATGAAGAACTGCGCGATGCGGCCATGCGCGGCGGCGGCGTCAATATATTTCGTTATTTTCTCCCCGCTTCCCTCTTCTCCGGAACAGCGCGGTTCGTAATACGTGAGCGGGATCTCGAAAGCAGTCAGCATCTCGTTGCCGTGCGCCGCGTCGTCGCAGGTGTATCGCGGGAAGGACGTGCCGAAGCCGAACCCCATCAGGTCAAACGCGTTGATGTCGGTCAGATCGCGTTCGCAGAACTTGCCGTTGTCCGCCACGATCCCGCTGAACGCCAGCCAGCGCATCCGCTCCGCGGAAGGGCCACCCTGGACAAGGCAGTGATTTACGTTGGTGACCGGCGCGAGGCCCAGCTCCTCCGTGAAAATGTCCGCCATCTGCTTCTGACCTTCGGCCGTATATGGATATTCCAGGAAGTTGCTGTGGAGCGCCACTTCGGTGCCGAGCTCCCGCAGCTTCGCCAGCTGTTCGCGGTCGATCACGAATTTCCCGCCGGCGGACATCACATTGATATGGTACGGCAATCCAATAGCGCGGGCAACCTGCGCCGCCCTCAGATCCAGTTCCGCCGACGCGTGATCGTCGTCGCCCGAGATGTGCAGCGCAAGATCCGGCACGCCGCCATCCGCAGCGGGGGGCAATTTGTACAGCGACGGCACCTCAAGTTTGTCCAGGATGCGTTCGAGCTCGCCGACGAGCAGATCGTTATATGGTATAGTCGTGTCATAGTCCGCCGGCACGGGCCGCGTGTCGGGCGTGCGGCCGATGGGAAACTCGAACACCGGCGCGCCGAGCGGATCGCCGTCGCCGCTGTACCAGACCGAGGCCGGGAGGTCGAACAGGAAGTGCCAGACGTTGTCCCCGCGCTTCACCAGCAGCGGTTCTTTGGGCTTGCCCTCCGGCCGCACTTCGCCTGTGTAGCCCGTGGTCAGTACCTCGGTTGTCCCCGCCTGCGGTTCTTCGACCGGCGCGAACAGCGGCGGCAGCACCGTCGTTTTGCTGTTCGATTCCTTCACCGGATACCAGCCGCAGATGTGCGGTCGCTTCGCCGCGGGCGTCAACGGCGCGCCGATGCGCGTACCCAGCATTATTACCGCGCCGGGTCCGTCCGGTACGGCGTCAATGCTCTCCGCCCCGATCAGCAGCACGTCGTCTTTGCCCAGCATACCCAGCGCCTCCGGTGCACACGCAGTGCCCGATATGCCCATATATTTGAGCAGCGCACGGATGTACGCGGGCGTGTAGTCCTGCCCCGCCGCGTTAAGCTGATTGCGCTTGTTCGTATCAAACAGATAAAAAACATTTCTCATTTTCTGCGACCCTCTTCAAAAATGATGTTTTCGGCGCCGTGCCGCATCGCTTATTTAAACCATACGTAATTGCAGAACAGAATGAACAGCAGGTAGATCACAACAAATACCGCGGCCACCGCCAGCGCTGCGCCGACCACGCCTAAGATCAGGAAAAGCGTTTGTTTTTTGTCCAGTTCGCCCAGTTTTTCACGGTTGGCTTCTGATCTTTCCGGATCCGTTTCACCGGGCAGCGGGTTGTGCCAGGGCATGCCGTCAACGTTCATATTGGCGATCACCCGGCCGTCGTCTTCCGGATCAAAGCGCTTTGCCTGTTTTTTGGCCTGTTTCCGGGCCAGCTTTTCTGCTTTTTTGTCTGCTTTGCTGCTCATGCTGCCACCTGCCTTTCTGTCACGATCTTAATTTCAGCAAAACGGCGCGCCGGCGCTGTCATACAGCAACCGCCGCGCCGGGTAGTTCAGGACCGATAGCGGATTCTTTTGGACGTCCGCATCAGCCGTTGTCAATAGAATCCAGTTTCGCCGCCTCTTCCGCCTTCTTGATCTTCTTGGCCTTCTTGAGGTTTTCTTCTTCGTTCTTTATGGTTTCTTTGATCTCCTGCTCGTACATGTCATTTTCTTCCTGCGTATTGTACAGGTGGCAGGCACAGAAGTGACCGGGTTCGATCTCTTTGTACGCAGGCACCGCGTATTTGCATATCATATGGCACTCTTTGCAGCGCGTATGGAATTTACAGCCCGCGGGCGGATTGGCCGGAGACGGGATGCTGCCTTCCAGTACGATGCGTTCCATTTTGTAATCGGGATCCGGCACGGGGATCGCCGAGAACAGCGCCTTGGTGTACGGATGCAGCGGATTCGAGAAGATCTTATCCGTCTCGGCGTATTCAACAAGGTTGCCCAGGTACATGACGCCGACGGTATCCGATATGTGTTCGACCACCGACAGATCGTGGGAAATGAACAGGTAGGTCAGGTTGAACTCTTTCTGGAGCTGCTTGAGCAGGTTGATGATCTGCGCCTGGATCGACACGTCCAGCGCGGATACAGGCTCGTCGCAGACAATGAAGTCCGGGTTGAGCGCCAGCGCGCGGGCAATGCATATACGCTGCCGCTGACCGCCGGAGAACTCGTGCGGATACCGGTCTTTGTGATATTCCTGCAGGCCGCACGCGCGCATGATCATCGAAATATATTCATCATATTTGTCTTTGGGGACAATATTATGCTCGCGCACCGCCTCACCGATGATCTCGCCTACCGGCAGTCTGGGCGACAGACTGGAGTACGGATCCTGGAAGATGATTTGTATCTTCGGGCGCAGTTTGCGGAGTTCGTTCTTGTGGAGTTTGAAAATGTCAACGCCGTTGAACAGCACTTCGCCTTCGGTGATATCCTGCAGCCGCAGGAGCGTCCGCCCGGCGGTGGATTTGCCGCAACCGGATTCACCCACCAGACCCATCGTAGTGCCGCGCTTGATCTTGAAGGAAATACCGTCGACCGCTTTTACATTGCCGATGACCCGGCGGAAAAAGCTGGATTTGATCGGGAAGTATTTCTTCATATTGCGAACTTCCAACAGATACTCGGAATCCGGAGTATTGTCGTCAGGCAGGAACTCGGTGACCGGTACGCTGCCGGACTGTGCTGTATTATTCTCTTCATCCAGGATAATAGTTTTATTGTTTTCTGCCATATTACTTATCCTCCCGGGCACCGGTCTTATCGGTCTGACCGTTTGCGTTCACACTCTCGGCCATCTTTTTCTTCCGGTTCTTATTGTACTCCACTCTGTCTTCCAGCAGCTGCGAATTCGGGATGATCTGAGAACGTCCCACGACCTCTCCTTTGTCCGCGAACAGATGGCAGGACACCACATGCGTGTCGCTGATGCGGATCTCGCTGGGATACTTGCCGGAGCAACGCTCATGGTCACACAGATCGCAGCGGTCTCTGAAATAGCAGTAGTCGGGCATGTTGACCGGGTTGGGCACGTTGCCGGGAATATTGTACAGTTCATCGACCTGCTTGCCGACCACCGGCTTGGATTTCATCAGACCGATGGTGTACGGGTGGCACGGATTGTGGAATATGTCGTGCGCGGTACCTTTTTCCACGACGCGGCCCGCATACATGACCACCACGTAATCGGCCATTTCGGCGATGACGCCCAGGTCGTGGGTGATCAGCATGATCGAGCTGTTGATCTTGTCCTTCAGGTTGCGCAGGAGGTCCAGGATCTGCGCCTGGATCGTCACATCCAGCGCCGTCGTGGGCTCGTCGGCAATGATCAGCTTAGGGTCGCACGCAAGAGCAATGGCGATCATGACTCTCTGACGCATACCGCCGGACAATTCATGCGGATACATGTTGTACACGCCTTCCGCGTTGGCAATGCCGACCATTTCCAGCATCTCCATCGTACGGTCGTGTATCTGTTCTTTTGTCATCTCGCTGTGGTGCAGCTCCAGCACCTCGTTGATCTGCGCACCGATCCGGAATACCGGATTCAGGCTGGTCATAGGCTCCTGGAAGATCATGGAGATCTTGTTGCCGCGGATCTCCTGCATCACCGAAGTCGGCGTGTTCACGATATTGTACGCGGTGCCGTCTTCGTTGCTAAGCCGGATCTCGCCGCCGACCACCTGGCCGGTGGGGCGCTGAAGCAGCTGCATTATTGAAAGCGATGTGACGCTTTTGCCGCAGCCGGACTCACCCACGACGCCGACCGTAGAGCATTTCGGGATATCGAAGGATACGCCGTCCACCGCGCGCACCACACCGATGTCGGTAAAGAAGTATGTACATACGTTGTCCAGTTCCACTATGTTGTTTTCATCGCGCATAGAGGTGATATACTGGGAAGGATCTCTTTTAGAGTCGTTGCGCAGTTTCTCCAGATATTTGGTTATGATCCGATTTTCCTTGGAGATCTTATGCGAGTCGCTGCCGGACAAATAATTCTTTTTCTTATTCTTACTCATAGCTTCCTCCCGTCAGATCACCGTTTCATCTTGGGGTCGAACGCGTCGCGCAGACCGTCGCCCACGAAGTTGAAGGCAATGACCGCCAGACAGATCAGCACGCCGACCGGTATCCAGATGTAAGTATAGCTCTTCATCGATTCGATATCGGAGACGGAGTTGATCATGTTGCCCCAGGTGGCATACGGATGCTTCACGCCCAGGCCCAGGTAGGACAACGTGGATTCGAGAAGGATAACGCCGCCGAGGCCCATTGTCATCGATACGATCAGCTGCGGCATCACGTTGGGAACGAGATGCTTGAATATCCGGCGGCCGGTCTTCAGACCGGTGGCTTCCGCCGCGGTCATGAATTCCTGCTCTCTCAGGGACAATATCTGTCCTCTGACCAGACGGGCAATTCCTGACCAGCCCAGAATACCCAGAACTACCATCATCCACAACAGACGTATATACGGCTTGACCTGCTGCTGATCGAAGACCGATGCCAGAATGATCATGATCGGCATCGTTGGAATACAGTAGAATATATCCACCAGACGCATGATCAGCGTATCGACCCAGCCTCCGAAGAAACCGGCCAGACCGCCCATTAAGACACCCAGGATAGTCTCCAGGAACACGACCACAAAACCGACCAGCAATGAAATACGGCCGCCGTACATTATACGCGCGATAACATCGTAACTGTCGCCGTCGGTGCCCAGAAGATGCTTCCAGGAAGGTCTCTCAAATAGCGACCAGACTTCGGTACGCTGGTTGTAGCTCACATGGTAGCGCACTTCGCCCGCGACTTCCTTCCGCTCGATGTTGAGCGTTTCCGGCACCAGCACTATATTGCCGGCTTCGTCACGGTCGTACTGCCCTTCATTGTTAAGCTGCGGCACGCTGTACTCGAACGACGCGTCGCGTTCATTTTTATCGATCATCGTCTCTACTTCGGCGACCAGCGTGCTCTTGAACTCGATGTCAAATGAGTCTTTACCCTCGCGGCTGCGGATGGCGTATTGGGAAATACCGGCGGTAACAGTGCCCGCTTCATCCTTTATCAGGTCTTCCTCACCGGAGGTATCGATGGTATATTTTTTGCCGTCGATCGTAAACTCTTTGGTGTCGTATAATGCGGTCAACGCCGCGACCTGGAACTCCTCGTTCAGCGTTTCACCTGCGTTGTGGCTGTCAAATACCAGCTTGCTGGCCAGTATTCCGGGAACGATCCGCGGATCACCTTCCGGGAACAGCGAATACACGTTAGCGGTGCCCTTGCTGACCAGTTCAATAGAATAAGTGTGGCCGTCGAGTGTCAGTTCCAGCTTGCTGTCGCCGCGCTGGGCGTTTGTTATTGCCGCGATTATCTGACTCTTATGCTCTGCCGGAAGTTCGCCGGTGGTCACTTCGTTGGTAAACCGATCGACCGAGCAAAGCTTGCCTCCGACCAGGTACAGTACATAAACATCCTCACCCAGCTTGCGCACTTCAAAGATGTCGCCGGTCGCAGCGTTTTTTCTCTGGATCGCGGCGCCGCCGTTGTCTTCGAAATCCTTGATATACGAGTCAACGTAGTTCCTGACATCGTCTTTCTCGTCGGTATTCAGGAAATACCGTACGAAGGAAGTAGGCTCGCCGCATACCGCATATTCGCGCTCAATATCGTTTATTCCGGTGAATTTCTGCGTCTGTTTGTACGGATAGAACAGAGGGCCGAGGAAGCACAGCGTAAACAGGATGATCAAAATGATCAAACCCACCATCGCGAGTTTATTGCGGAAGAAACGTTTCGCCACCAGGCGCGAAGGACTCAGTACTTTAACGCGCGAAGCGTCGTCCAGGCGCATGGGCTGATCGCCTTCTTCAGCAGCTTTTGCGGCATTTTCGGTTTCTTCTTTAAGCTTCAGTTTTTCATACAGCAGATTGACATTTTCACCGGTGGTATCGATGTTTACGTCTTCGTAATTAAGGTTGTCGTGGTTATTGTCTGCCATGTCATTCACCTCAATTCACTCTGACTCGCGGGTCAACGACCGCGTAGAGGATGTCCGCAATGATGTTGCCCAGCAGCGTCAATATAGACATGAGCGTCAGGTAGAACATCGTGAACGGTATGTCGCCGGTGGTCATAGAGTAGTAGGAAACGTATCCGATACCGTCGATAGAAAACAGCGTCTCGGTAATAAGAGCGCCGGAAAACAGGCCCGGAAGCGTTCCGCCCAAAAGCGTTACTATTGGGATCAATGTATTTCTGAAAGCATGGTATCCGATGACTTTACGCTCCGACAGACCTTTCGCGCGGGCAGTTCTGATGTAATCCGCGTTCAGAACTTCCAGCATGTTGGTGCGGGTGTACCGCATCAGACCGCCGATGCTTATGAATATCAAAGTCATAGCGGGAAGTACAAAATGTTTTGCAACATCCCAGAATGCTTCCCATGATGTCGCGGTGGTGGAAATGAAATCGCGGCTGTGCATACCGCCTATGTCGAACCAGCCCAGCTTGATCGCGAAAACCAGTTTCAGCACCGTGGCGACGAAAAACGTCGGCAATGAAATACCTATCAGGGCCACACATGTCACTGTATAGTCCGTAACACTATATTGTTTCTTGGCGGCAACGACGCCAAGCGGAATTGCTATGATTATTTCAAAAATAAAAGCAATAAGACCTAATGCAAAACTGTTCCATATTACCTTGGAAAATTTTTCAGTACACGACAGATTCCATCTCCAGCTTTCGCCGAATTTGCCCTGTAATGCATTCCAAAGCCACGTAAAATAACCTTTTACAAGGCCTTTATCTCTGCCGGTCTCCTTGTTAAGCTGTTCCAGCCATTGTTGGTAAGTTTTGCCTCCCTGCTTTGCTGTGGCCGCCGCCAGCTCCCGCGCCGTCGTTTCGACGTAGTTGCTGGGAATAAGATACGTCAATGTGTAAATAATAAACATTACAAAGAACAGTATGACGACCGCGAGCAGTAACCGTTTTACAATAAACTTAGCCATATTCGCTCCTTAAACATTAAAGTTTCGGCAAGCGCCCCCGAAGGTGGCGCTTGCCGAAATATCGAGTCACAAATCCGTATTACTGAACCGGATTCATCTCGAGCAACTGAATATCATTCATCCAACCCCAGAACGTGGTGATGTCCGGAGTAACGGTGCTCATGTTGACTCTCTCGGTGCTGAAGATGATAGCATTCTGTCTCTGGTAAGTCGGGATCTCAACGCCCCAGTCCATAATGATATCAAGGCACTCTTTGTAAACGCCTTTTCTGTAGTTGTGGTCAGCGCTCTTTCTGGCATCCATGATGAGTTTGTCGAGCTGATCATCCTGGATCCTGTAGTGGTTGGACTCAGAAGAGCCGGGCACACCTACGACGTTGGAGCTGTGGTAGACCTGATACATATCCGGGTCAACAGCAGCGCCCCAGGCAGCAGTCCAGAAGTCCTGCGTGCCGGCATCCAGAGCATCCCAAAGGACGTCGGAGTCAGACGGGTCGTTGATGTTCAGCGTGATACCGATAGAAGCAAGCTGATCTTTAACGTCGGTAAGGATACCGTAAGCGGGGTGGTCGCCTTTGCCGTCGCCGGGGACGATCACTTCGTATTCAAGGCGGGCGCCTCTGGGAGCTTCGACGAATTTCTTCGCGCTGTCATCCCAGGTGAAGCCGGCGGCTTTGAAGAAGCCGATAGCAGCCTCAAGAGCAGCGGCGCATCTCTCGTCGTAAGTCATCGCATCGGTGAAAATAGAATTGCCGTTCACATCTTTGGAGTACGCGATAGCATAGCCCTGATCATTCGGCTTCGGAGCCGCCCAGGAAGTATTAGAAATCGGGTACTGGATGATGGAAGCTCTCTCGCCGTAGTAGGAGAGAATGTTCTTCTCTCTGTTGGCGGCAAACAGAGTAGCAAAGCCTTTGCGCAGATTCTTGGAAGCCTCGCTGGCGGGTTCGCCACCTACGGAAACGTTGGTAGCGTTGGCGCCGATGTAACCGTAGCCCAGGTTGTCAACGGTGCTCGTCGTGACGACGTTACCGGTGATCTCGCCGTTGGAGTTGGCTTTCTTGATGGATTCGACCGCGCTGGTGGTGAAAGAAGGATCGGTCACGTCGAAGGAGCCGGAGGTAACGCCGGGAACCTTGTCAGCATCGTCGGTTTCCTGGAATTTGATGTACTTGATCTTCGGGCTGCCATCGAAGTAGTTGGTGTTTCTCTCGAACAGAACTACGCCGTTGCTGTACTCTTTGAACATGTACGGACCGGCGCCCATGGGAGCGGAGGTCTTAGCTTTAACGCTGGACAGATCGCCTTTGGTGAAGCCGAAGCTGCCGTTGTCGGGATCCCACTTGGCCTCATCGCCGTAGTAGTGCATAGGAGCAACATACACGCCGATGTGGTAGATAGCGGTGGCGTCGAATTCGGTCATCTTGATGGTGATCTCATAGTCGTTGACCATCTTGATGCCTTCGATGTTGAGGTTGGCTTCACCGGTTTTGATACCCTGAGCGTAGTAGTCACCTTTGCCCAGAGCGGTCAGTTCGTTGTCAACGTAAACATCGAGAGTGTCGTCAGCCTTCTCTTTGTTCAGGCCTTCGTAATCATAGCCGTAAGCACCCAGGATCTCGCCCCAGTAGAACGTAGCATCCGGATATTCGCCTTTGTTCATATCGAAAGTCTTTTCGGTAACAGCGCTGGTGAAAGTGCCGTCGAAAACTTTCTGATATTTCGGGTTGCCTTCAGCATCAACAGCGGGTTCGCCGTTCTCGTCAAGAACCGGGATAGGCTCGCCGTTTTCGTCGAGAGCGTTGACCTTGTTGGCTTTACCGAAGCCCCAAAGAGCCATGCCGAGCACGACCTTCAGAGAATCGTTAGCCGTGATCTCGTCAGCAGTCTTGCCGATATAAGCTTCAGAATAGCTGATGTAATTGCTGACGCAGTAGTCGATGATGGACTGAGCGTATTTAACGCCGGCAGCATCGAACGCGGCCCAGTAAGTATCAGCGTCTTCTTTGGTGAACAGGCTGTAATCGGTGTTGTCCGGTTTCGCCGCAAAGATCAGAGAGGCTTTGGTGGACATGTTCTTCTGATAGTCTTCCATGCCTACGATGGGCAGAGCAGAGAACGTGGTGGATCCGGTGTAGGTAGGATCGCAGTACACATAAATGGAGAACAGAACGTCCTTCGCGGTGAGCTCTTTGCCGTCGCTGAACTTAACGCCTTTCTTCAGAATGATGTCATAATCGACGGTGCCATCATCGTTGATGGTCTCGGTGACATCGGTGAGACCGGTGTAAGTATACTCGGTTCCGTTGTAGGTTCTCTTTTCGCCTTCGATACCTTTGTAAACCACATTGCCTTCGCGGTCGGTGGAAATCAGACCGACAGTGGTCATGCCTACGACATCCTGGTCATAAGCAGTGGTGGCAAAGAAGGGGCTGAATTTACCGGAAAATCTGGAATAACCAACGACAAGCGTGTCGCCGCCAATATAGTCATCGGTGTTATCCGTCTTTTTGACTTTGCAGCCGGCAAAAGCAGTAATTACAAGAGAAAGTACAAGCAACAGAGCAAATACTTTTGTAATTTTCTTCATGTTTTTTACCTCCATACCAAAATTCCTCGGTCAGGCCGCCGCTAAATTATCGCCCGTTTTCGGGGGCCGGCAACCGGACGTTGGTAAATTGTACTGCAAATCGTGCGCGTTGTCAACAAAAAAATATAGATAAATTCGACTTTTTTGCGAATCTACCTATATTATTTATAGATTTGACCGTGTCCGGCGCTTTCCGGACCCTTGAAAAAGCCGGTCAGGACGCGGTTTACGCGTTGTCCCCGCCTCCGGCTGTGTCCGGCGCGACCCCGGCGCTCTCCAGCATCGCGACGCTTTTTCGTGCGAGAAACGCCCCGAGCACCGCGCCGAAAAACAGCAGCGAAGCCGCAATATATACTCCGTCGCCCGCGGTGAACGGCCGCTTTTCAACGCCGCTGAGCTTTAGAACAAACGCCAGCAGTATGCCGGACAGGTTCCAGCCCGCCAGCAGCATCGTCACGAACGAACATTTGGCCACGCGGTCGCTCATTTTTTCTTTGCGTTCGCGGATCACCGGGAGTTTCGAGGTGAGCAGGTAGTACACCGCCACGCAAAGATAAGCGAGCGGCAGCGTGCAGATCACCATCGGCAACACCGTATAGTACTGCGAAGCAAATCCTTTGTTGCCGACTAAAGCGAGTCCGAGGACCAGCGTCAATACCGCCAGCACGGCGCACGCGGTCAACGACCGTATCCCCCGCCCCGCTTCCTCCGCGCTCTTTTCGAACACGTAGTATTTGCCTTTATACACGGGTTTAGTGACCAGTTTGCCGTTCTTGTCTTTAACGTTTTCCAGCCGGTAGTCGCCGACGTATCTTCTGCTGACCATGGTGCTTTACTCCTTCTCCTTCTCCCTCTCGAGCCGGAAGGTCACCGAGCGCTTCAGATATTCCAGATAATCCGCGTCGCGGCACATTGCCTTCCCGGGCGTATCGGAGAGTTTGGCCACCGGGCGGCCGTTGACGTACTGCAGCTTGATGACGATGTTCAGCGCATGCTCGCAGGTGTCGTTGGACACGAAGGTCCCGATGCCGAAAGAGACTTTGGTCTTGTCGCGGAAATAGTCGTACAGCTTCTGCGCGCGGTCAAAATCGAGGCTGTCGCTGAACAGCAGCAGTTTGGTCCGGGGGTCAACGCCGTATTTTTTGTAATGGGCAATGATCTTTTCGCCCCATTCGTACGGGTCGCCGCTGTCGTGGCGGACGCCGGTGTAGTTGTTGACCATCGCGCGGTTGAAGTCGAGCAGGAACAGGTCGGTGGTCACCGTGTCGGTCAGAGCGGTCCCGTTGTCCCCGTCGTACTCCGAATACCAGTCCTTCATGGCGTAGTGGTTGGTATACGCCAGCGGAATGGAGTCGATGCCCTGATACATCTGCACGAATTCGTGGGCGTACGTGCCGATCGGCGTGACGTTGTACTTCATGGCGAGATACACGTTGGAGGTGCCGACGCAGTTTTTGGTCTCGGTAACAAAGCGGCGGACAACGGTGTCCTGCCACTCGCGGGACAGCCGCCGGCGGCAACCGAACTCGGCGAACTTGAACGTATACGTGCCGTCGTTCATGGCCCGGATCTTGGCGTTCAGGCGCGCTTCGGCGGAGCTGCGCAGCGTATCGTAGTCAAATGCCATGCGGAAGTACACTTCGTTGATGATCTCCAGCAGATAGATCTCGAACTGCATCGCGGAGAACAGCGGGCCGTCAACGACCACCTTCAGCTCGCCGTCTTCCCCCAGTTCGATCGTGACGTAATCGCGGATCGGATGCCAGAGGCGGAGGAACTCCACGTAGTCTCTTTTTATAAAACGGATGGAACGCAGGTAATCCAGCTCAGCTTTTGTGAATCTGAGCGAGCAGAGGTGATCCACCTGCGCCTTGATCTCGTCGGCCATTTCGGGCGTGAAGACAACGTCTTTGTTGCGGCATTTGAAGTAATACTGCCCGCAGAGGTCGGTGTGCTTGTGGAAGATCACCTGGTCCATATTGAATTTGTAAAGGTCGGTGTCGAGCAGGGATACAACGATGGGTGCGAGTTTCATATGATCGGGTCCTTTCAGATTGGTTGAGTATGCCCTCTTTTCTATTATTGCAGAAGGCGCCGCCGTTTGCAAGAGCAATATCTTTTCGATTGCCGTTTTCCGCCGTTTTTCTATAGCTTTTCCGCTGATTTTCTGCAGAAAAAAAAGAGCCGCTTTCGCGACTCTTTCCAATCCACCTGTTGGGCTCGAACCAACAACCCTTCGGTTAACAGCCGAATGCTCTACCATTGAGCTAAGGAGGAATAAAGATCCGGCGACTACATATTTTCACAGGTCGTCTCCAACCAACTATCGTCTGCACAAGAGAGCTTAACTGCTGTGTTCGGTATGGGAACAGGTGTGTCCTCTCCGTTATCGTCACCGGAAGTATTAAAGGTGCCTCGGG
>JAFZSK010000108.1 GCA_017620915.1 Clostridia bacterium
GAGAAAAGATACAACGGATTAAAACCGGATCTGCTGCCGCAACTAATAAAAATCGCGAAACAACAACTTACACTGCTTGAAGCTGCCTAAAACAATGAACTGTGCAGGATCGAAATTTACACACAAAATTGGACTTGACTAAAAAATAACTGGTTTTCACGATTTTTTTAGACGAGCCCGCCAATTCTTGCTCATTTTTTACGTTCGGCGCCGCCTCCGTCTATAGAAATACACATATTTAACGGTTTCTATAGACGCTTTGAACACTGAGATTTCCGTTGACTGGATAATTTCCGGGGAAATAGGCCGATTTTATCCAAATAAAACCAAAATATTCGCGAAATCTATAGGATCAACAGCTTCTTATAGTCGATCAGATCTTGAGAGAAGGCACCCGCGTCTAAAAAATGAGCGGTTTTGACGATTTTTTTAGACGAGCACGGTCAAGTGAGTATGCCTCACGCAAGATAAAGGTACCCGCGTCTATAAAAAAATGGCAAAATGGGATTTTCTATAGACGCGGACGGATCACATGCTCGATGTGGAGGCCGCACCGCCCCTCCCATGAGTTCGCGGCCGGATCAAGCCGCACCTCAATTCGCCAATTCCCTAATTCTACTCAGGCACTAAACCTAATTCCCTAATTCTATTCAAGAAAAAACCTAATTCTATTCAAGGATTGACCCTGATTCTATTCAGGATCTCCGGCGTGTACTCCGGTATTGCCCCCAGGTGGCCGACGACGTAATCGGCCAGCACGGTCGCGCGGCGCAGGCACACATCCACCGGCTCGCCGGACAGGTAGTTGTACAGGAAGCAGGCGGAGAAGGAGTCGCCGGCGCCGACCGTTGACACCACCTTCGCTTTGGAGCAGCGGATGCGCAGGATTTTGTCCGCGCGCGCGTCGTACACCTTGGAGCCGTCCTTGTCCAGCGTGAGCAGCACCAGCTTCAGGTTCGGGTAGCGGCGGCAGATGGCGCGGCAGAAGGCTTTGTGGTTGTCCGGGTCCGCGTCGATATCCAGCACGCGCCGCTCGTCGCGCGACAGCTTGAAGATCGTGGCGTGGCTGAGCGCCAGGTCCAGCAGCTCGGGGGAGTAGAACTGCTTGCGGATGTTGATGTCGTAGAAGATCTCGCGGAAATTGCCCTGCGCGAACAGCGCTTTCAGCGAGGCGCGCGTGACGGAGTCGGGGCTGCGGGCGGGCAATGTGCCGAAATACAGCGCGTCGGCGGTGAAACAATCCGACCCGGCGGGGGGCAACGGCACGCAGTCGTACGCCACGGGGTAGGGCAATTCGTAATCCGGGGTGCCGTCGGTGAGTGTGATCAGGCTGCGGCCGGTGGGCAGGTCAACGCGCGCGGTGTGCGAGAGGTCAATGCCGAACTGCGCTGCCGCCGCGAACGCGTCGTCGCCTTCGTTGTCCTTTCCCAGCGCGGACAACATCGTCACGTCCGCCCCCAGCTTTGCCATATGCGCCGCGAAATTGAACGCCGCGCCGCCGATCTCCCGCTTGTCCGGGAAGATGTCCCATAAAATTTCGCCGAATACCGTGATCTTCATTGTCCGCAGTCTCCTTTTGTGTTGTCTGCTGATATCGTAACATATCCGGGCGGGAAATACAACGTGGAGATGATCAGCGGATTGCTTTTTTAAAACAATTGCTGTATATTAAGCGCGGGTTCATCAGGTGGTATTATTTAGCGAAAGGTCATACGGAAATGCAGAAAAAAAGAGTGCGGAGCGTCTTGGTGTTGATAGCGGCGGCAATGGCAGTTTTAACTATTTGTGTATTGTCCTCGTGCGGCCAAAGCGCACAGCCGCAACAGTATGAACTGCGGGATCATTATTATCTGGAAATGATTGACGAACGCCTGACTGAAGGCAATGTCTATGTGCTTGAACCGGACGGCTCGATGTCGAGTTCATCATCGCTTTCGCCGGAGGAGAAGTATCCGCTGTATCCATTTGTTAGTTTTGACATCGAAAAAGGTGAGTGGCGCACCGGCCGGGCGGGCGTTATCAGTTTTAGCCTGGGCGGCAATTTCACGATGCGCGGCAACCGGCTCACCTGCCGGGACAAACGGTACGGTTTGACGGTAATTATGGAACTGATTGGAGAGGACCAGCTTCAAATCGTTTCAATAAAGGACAAAAGCGGTCAGCTCGACTGGCTCAAAGCCGGCGACGTGCTCGTTCACACTGCGATTTGAGCCTGGCAGGCAGTGAAAGTCGATAAATTGTTTGCTGTTATTCCGGTTTGTCGATCAAGGGCGCCTTCTCTTGATCCAACATCTTGTCTTTTGCTCGCCTCAGTCATAGCAAATTATACAAAACGAGGTTTTGCTATGACATTGCCTTTTTAAAAAGCATAAAATGAACGATAACACCGCTACAGCCTCCCGCGTTTGCATACAAAGCAATAGTGTGGTAAAATCAGCACAGCAGCTGCGGTAAAACGCGGAAAGAGGAATCGATATGAAACTAAACTACAAACGTACGATCCTGGTGGGATTTGCCTTCTTCCTGATCTGCCTCTTCTGGCAGGCGTATGACAATACCATACCGCTGATATTGACCAACAAATTCGGTATGTCGCAGACCTGGTCGGGCGTGATCATGGCGCTGGACAACATATTGGCACTGTTCCTGCTGCCCGTCTTCGGCGCGCTCAGCGACAGGGTCAAAACCAAGAGCGGCCGCCGCACCCCGTTCATCATGATCGGTACGATATTGGCCGCCGTGCTGTTCGTGGGGTTGTCAATAACCGACGCCAAACAGCTCACCCGCGTTGAAAACGTTTCGCCGGAACAATACAAAGAATCGCTGGCCGTGATCTACGACGCCGATCCCGTCATCTCGGTGCCCGAGGCCGAAAAAGACCACATGAAGCTGGGCGAGGCGATCCGCCACGTGTTCAGCGGAAGCAAAAAGGAGAAACTGCACGATCTGAAGACCCGGGACGAATTCCTTGCCATCGAGATGTATGAGGTTGACGAAAATGGTGTTGAGACCACAACGGTGACGGATGATTATACGAAGTATGTTGTCCCCGCGCGCAACGCGTACGCCTGGCAGCAGACCGTGAAGTCTCCGGTGACGCTGATATTCTTCGTTGTCCTCCTGCTGGGAGTGCTGGTGTCCATGGGCATCTTCCGTTCGCCCGCCGTGGCGCTGATGCCGGATGTCACGCCGAAACCGCTCCGTTCCAAGGGCAACGCCATCATCAACCTGATGGGTTCCTTCGGCGGCATCACGGTGCTGGTGCTGGGCATGATATTCAAAACGGGCAACGCCAAAAACGCGCTGATGAACTACATTCCGTTCTTCTGCACGGTCGCCGGCATCATGGTGATAGCGCTGGTGATCTTCCGGCTCACGGTCAAAGAACCCGCCTGGGCCCTGGACGCGCAGCGCATCGATGAGGAGAACGAACGCGAACTGGCCAAAGCCGCCGGCACCGCTCCGGAACCCGCCGAAAAGACCGGCAAGCTTTCCCGCGCGGAACGCATGTCCCTGATATTCATTCTGCTCTCCGTGGCACTCTGGTACATGGGCTACAACGCCGTCACCAGCAAATACTCCGTGTACGCCAGCAGCGTACTGGCTAAAGATTACAACCTGACGCTGATCATCGCCCAGGCGGCGGCGATCATTTCGTATATCCCCATCGGCATCATCTCCACCAAACTCGGCCGCAAAAAAACGATCCTGGCAGGCGTGGTGATGCTGGCCGTGGCGTTCGGCGCCGCGGGCTTCATGCGGGCAAACAGTCCCACCTTGCTGATGAACATATTGTTCGCGCTCGCGGGCATCGCGTGGGCCACGATCAACGTCAACTCCTTCCCGATGGTGGTGGAACTGGCCTCCAGCGGCAACGTGGGCAAATACACCGGCTACTACTACACGGCCAGCATGGCGGCGCAGGTGGTGACACCGATATTGAGCGGTATCTTCCTGGATATCCGTTTCACCACGTTGTTCCCGTACGCTACCATGTTCGTGGCGCTGGCGTTCGTGACGATGCTGTTCGTGCGGCACGGCGACGCGAAACCGCAGGTGGCGAAGGACAAGATGGAGTACCTGGCGGGAGCGGACGACTAATTCTATAATGGGACCGGAACTAATTCTACTATGGATAATAATAGTGCTCGCGGTGCTCGCAGGCCTGCTGTTGTTCCTGATCTTTCCGGCGCTGCGGCGGCACAAGGGAAGGGCAATGTTCGAGGGAAAGTATATTGCCCACCGCGGGTTGCACGGCGTTGACGGCACCGGAGGCGTTGTCCCCGAAAACTCCCTGTCGGCGTTCCGGCGCGCGGCGGAGAAGGGCTACGCCATCGAGACCGACATCCACGTGACGAAGGACGGACGGGTGGCGGTGTTCCACGACGACGACCTTAACCGGATGTGCGGGGACGCGCGGAAGCCGGAGGAATTGACGCTGGCGGAGCTGAAAGAGCTGCGGCTTCAGGGGACGGACGAGCGTATACCGGCGCTGGAGGAATTGCTCGCGGCGCTGGACGGCGCGGTGCCGCTGCTGATCGAGTTCAAATGCTCCGACCTGAAAACGTGCGGCGCGCTCTGCGCAGCCGCGGCGGGGATACTGGACAACTACCACGGCGACTACGCGATCCAGTCCTTCTTTCCGTTTGTGCTCCGCTGGTACCGCAAACACCGCCCCGGCGTGATGCGGGGACAATTATCCACCGGCTTCTACCGCGACTCCTTCCCGCGCAAACTGGCGGGCGCGCTGCTGTTCAACGCGTTCGGCCGGCCGGATTTCGTATCGTACGATATGAAAAACAAAAACAACGTGTTCTTCAGGCTCTGCACACGCCTGGGCGCCCTGCCGCTGGGCTGGACGTTCAAGGACAAAGCGGGGCTGGAGAACGCGCGCAAACGCTTTAAAGGCTATATTTTTGAGAACGAGGAGACAATACTATGAACCAGAACACTTACGACCGCTGGGACCTCAGCATTCTGTACAGCGGGTTTGACGATCCGGCGCTGAAGGCGGATATTGACGACATGGCGCGGGCGATTGAGGAAGGCAAACAATTGGCCGCCCTGGCCGGGAGCATACCGCATAAGGATCTGCTTCACCGGTATATTGACAACAACGAGCGCGTCAGCACCCTCGCGGATAAGCTGTTTATATTCGCCAACCTGCGCTACGCCACCGACACTTCCGACATGGAGGCCACGGCGATGACGGGCAAGCTGCAGGCAATGCTCTCTGAGACCGCCGCGCCGGACACTGTGCTGAAGCAGGCGATCAGCCGCATGGAAGATCTGGACGAACTGATCGAAAGCGATGCCGCGCTTAAGGACTACGCGTTTTTCCTGCGGGAGATCCGGGAGGAGAGCAAGTATCTGTTGTCCGAGAATGAGGAGAAAGTGTTCGCGCTGATGAACATTTCCGGCGCCTCGGCGTGGGAGGATCTGCACGATACGCTCACCAGCACGGTCAACGTGAAGTACCGGGGAGAGGATATCACGTTGTCCGCGGTCCGCAATCTGGCGTACGACGGCGATCCCGCGGTGCGTAAAGACGCGTACGAAGCGGAACTGGCGTGCTACCCCCAGATCGAACAACCGGCGGCCTTCGCGCTCAACAGCATAAAACTGCAGGTACTCAATGAATGCCGCCTGCGCGGCTTCGCGTCGCCGCTGGACCAGGCGCTGTTCAACTCCCGCATGAGCCGGAAGACGCTGGACGCGCTGATCTCCGCCATGAACGACTATATGCCCAAATTCCGCGAATACCTGAAGGCCAAAGGCCGCGCGCTGGGCCACGCGGACGGACTGCCCTGGTGCGACATGTTTGCGCCGCTGGGGTCGCTGGACCGCAAATACACGGTGGAAGAGGCGAAAGCGTACCTGCTGAACATTTTCGGCAGCTTCGACACGGAACTGCACGACATGGTGAAGCGCGCGTTCGAGGAGAACTGGATCGATTTCTTCCCGCGCAAAGGCAAAGTGGGCGGTGCGTTCGACTGCGGCGTGCCCAGCGCAAAGCAGAGCCGGGTGTTGACCAACTTCGACGGCGCGTTCGGCGATATCGTCACCCTGGCGCACGAACTGGGCCACGCGTTCCACGACCGGCAGGTGTTCAGCCATTCCATCATCCAGCAGGATTACTCGATGCCGGTGGCGGAGACCGCGTCCACGTTCAACGAGGTGCTGGTGGTGAGCGAGGCCATTGACCGCGCGGAGACCCGGGAGGAGAAGCTGGCGCTGATCGAGAGCCAGTTGTCCGACGCGTGCCAGATCATCTGCGACATTTATTCGCGCTACCTGTTTGAGACGTCGGTGTTCGAGGCGCGGGACGAGGAGTTCCTGAGCCCCGAGCGGATGTGCGAGCTCATGCACAACGCGCAGCTGGCGTCCTACGGCGACGGCATCACGGAGGCAACGCTCCATCCGTACATGTGGCTCTGCAAAGGCCATTATTACAGCGGCAGCCTGAGCTTCTACAACTTCCCGTACGCGTTCGGCGGACTGCTGGCGCGGGGACTGTACGCGCTGTACAAGAAGCAGGGGGCGGAGTTCGTGCCGCTCTACAAGGCGCTGCTCCACGCCACCAGCGTGAACAACGTGGAGGATACGGCGGCAATGGCCGGCATCGACCTCACGGACAAGGCGTTCTGGTGCGAAGGACTGAATTCGCTGGCTGACGAAATCGACATGTTTGTCAGCCTTATAGAGAATTAGTTTAGTCTTTGAATAGAATTAGGGAATTGGACCTTTATCCTGGGGGAATCAGGGAATTATGGCAGTAGACGGGATCGCGCTGCACGCGATAATCGATGAGCTGGGCGGATTGCTCGCCGGCGGAAGAGTGGAAAAGATCTTCCAGACCGGCGCGTATGAGATCACGCTCTGCGTGCACGCGGGCGGAGAGCATTACCGGCTGCTGCTCAGCGCGGATCCCGCGGCGCCGCGGCTGCATCTGACCCGGAGCCGGAAGGAGAATCCGGCGCTGCCGCCGCCGTTCTGCATGGTGCTCCGGAAGTATCTGGCGGGGAGCCGGATATTGTCCGTGCGGCAGCAGGGGTTTGACCGCGTGGCCGAGCTGGAGTTCGAGACGCGCAACGAAATGGGGGACAACGTCACCAAGCGCCTCATTCTCGAGATCATGAACCGGCAGAGCAACCTGATCCTGGTCAATTCCGCGGGCGTCATCCACGACGCGATCCGGCACGCGGACAGCTCGGTCAACCGGTTCCGCGAGGTCATGCCGGCGCGGCCGTATGTGTTGCCGCCGGCTCAGGACAAATTGGCGCCGGACGGGCTGGACGAAGCGGCGATCAGGCGGATATTGGCCCCGGATGCGGACACCGCTGCGGATGGCACGGCGGGCGAAGGGACCGCTGCCGGCCAGACCGTTTCTAAGCGGCTTCTTGGGGCCGTTTCGGGCTTCAGCCCGCTCATATGCGACTCGATATGCCGGGCGGCCGGAATTGCCCCTAACACGCCGCTGGGGGCGTTAAATGAGGCAGGGCGGGAGGCAATTGTCCGCGAACTGGCCGAAACGGTGCGCGAGATCGCGGAAGGCCGCTGGCGGGCGGCGATCCTGGCGGGGGGCAAAGATTTTCATTGCCTCCGGGTGTGCGCCGAAGTGTGCGGCGTGCAGCACGGGTTCAGCACTGTCAACCTCGCCGCGGACCGCCTTTACACCGCCCGGGACGAGGAACTGCGCTTCGAGCGCGAGAAGGCCGCAGTGATGCGGGTCGTAACGGGCAACGCGGACAAACTCTCCAAAAAACTCGCCGAATACCGCCGCAGCCTGGAGGACGCCGCCGGGTACGAGCGGGAACGTCAATACGGCGAATTATTGACCGCCCAGCTCTACGCGCTGCCCGAAACGGCGGACCGCGTGACGCTGACGGATTATTTTGCCCCAGACGCGCCCGAACTCGAGCTCGAACTGGACGGCTCCCGCAGCGTGGCGGACAACGCCCAGCTCTTCTTCAAACGCTACCGCAAGCACAAAGCTACGTGCGAGAACGCGGGAAAACTGGCGGATAAAGCGCAGCTCGAACTGGACTACCTGGAGAACGTGCGGGCAATGCTCCAAAACGCCTCCACCCCCGACGAAGTGGAGGACATCCGCCGCGAACTGTACGACGAGGAGTTTTATGCCGCGGAGGCGGCAACGCGAAACCGGGGCCAGACCGTCGCCAACAAGTCCGGCGCCAACGCCCCCGTCACCGCCTATCTGGGCGGCAAGCCGGCGTCCAAAAAGACCCTCCGCGAACGCGCCAAAGCCGCGAAGGGCAAGGCGGGAAAGAACGGAAAGAACGGCGCTGCCAGCGGGACCGGTTCCGGCAACGACCCGGACCGTTCCGCGACTGCTTCCGGCGTCACGCAACCCATCGCGCGGTATTCTCCCGGCGGCATACGCATCCTGATCGGCCGCAACTCCCGCCAGAACGAAAAACTTTCCCTGCGCGACGCGGCGCCGGAGGATATGTGGTTCCATGTGAAAAACGCGCCGGGCTCCCACGTCGTACTGAAGCTGAAAGAAGCGCAGCGCCCGGCGGGGGACGAGGATCTGCTCGCGGCGGCACAGCTGGCGGCGTACTACAGCTCGCAGCGCGCCGGCTCCAAAGTGGATGTGGACTACACGCTGATCAAAAATGTCAAAAAAATACCGGGCGGCCGGCCCGGCATGGTGACGTATAATAATTTCAGGACGTTGACCGTGGCGCCTAAGGATTTATAACCTGTGAGCTCGGCGCCCGCGAGCGATAAATGGGCAGCTCTGTCTGTCACGATACTTGAATCCGGCAACGAGATTCGGAAGAAGTCCTTTTCAAAAACGCTGTTGATTTATTAGTCCTGCCGGCGTATAATTGGTACAAAAGTAAGAATTTCTTACCAAGGAGGTGAATAATATGTTGGCTGAACTTCGTACTAAATCACAAATTACTTTGCCAAAAACTATAGTGAACGCTCTCGGCCTTTCCAAAGGGGACAAACTTGAAGTGTTTGAACGTGACGGGGTCATCTACATGGTTCCTGTGATCGTTTATCCCAAAAAATATGTTGACGAACTTCACGGCGAGCTGTCACAGATGTTGGAGCGCATCAAATCCGGTGAACAGCCGGTCTTCGATTCAATTGACGAGCTTATCGATAAACTGGAGGAAAAATAATGCTCAAAATCACATTTACTGACCGATTTAAGAAGCATTACGGTGAGCTTTCATCCGTCGAAAAAAGACAGTTCAAGAATAAATTAGAATTATTTGTTGAATCTCCGCTGCATCCATCACTGCGTGTAAAGCGGATTCAGGGAACAGACAACCTCTTTGAATTTAGTGTTAATATGGATATCCGGGTAATATGGTTCTATGAGGAAGAGTCGCTTGTTGCGTTGATCGATATAGGACACCATGATATTTTGAAAAAATATTGATAATCGTTTAAACCAAATATATGCGCGGGCTCAAATCTCCTTCAACCCGTCGGATATCCCCAGCAGCACGATGCCGACGACCACGGCCGCGACGCAGAGGTATTGCCGCAGCTTCAGCTTTTCCTTCAGGAACAACCGCGACAGCAGCACGGACACGATGCAGTAGGACGCCACCATCGGCGCCGCCAGCACCGGGTTGCGCGCCATCGCGTACACATAGAAGATCTGGCCGAATTCTTCGCACATTGCCGCCGGCGCTTTTGACGCCAGCTCATGGCGCGTGAACGGATTGTACGGTTTTTTTTCTTTGACCCACAGGAACACCCACGCGCCGATGCCCGCCAGCAGGAACGTCAATCCGTACAGCACCAGCACGTCCAGCTCGCCCAGCCCCAGGCCGCTCTCTTCGTCCAGAATGATGCCGTCCGCCGCGGTGCCGACCGTATCGAACAGGCAGTACAGTATCGGGAACAGCAGCGCCAGCGCGCCGAAACGGTACTTCCGGTCCGCGTTGTCGATTTTACCGCCCGCGACCGCCTGCGTCTCCTCCCGGCTGAGCTTCTGCTCCACGATGGCGAGGGCAATTACGCCCGCCACGATTATTGCCGTCGCGCTGAAATCCAGCGCGTTATAGTCTTCGCCGATCCGGCTGCCCTGGCCCGTGATCGCGAAAAACACCAGCATCACGATCATTGACAACGCGCCCGACGCGTTCTGCACCGGCGACACGATGGACAATTCCAGATACCGCAGCCCCGCGTACCCCACCACCATCGAGATGATGTATCCCAACGAGGCGGGGGAGTATTTGAGGGCGTTTATAAAGAGGCTGCCGCCGGACAGGTGCGATTCGGAGAACGGCAGCAATATAAACGCCGCCGCGCCCATCACCAGTCCGACCCACACCGCCAGCCGCAGGTGCGAATAGCGGTCGTCCGCATCGGAACTCTTTTTATAAAACAGGTCCGCAAAGCCCCAGCCCAGCAGACATATCAGTGCGAATAAAAACCAGCTCATCTAGAAATCCGACCTCCAACTTAAAACTTAAAACCTAAAACTTAAAACTTATCACTTATCACTTAAAACTAATATGTAGTTTGCACAGCGTTGCGCCGTCGTGGTTGAAATTGACGTAGTAAGTGCCGTTTGCCCAGAACATCGATTCCGATTCCCAGGTAGTAGGGAGGTTGACCACGCCCGCATAATTGCCCTCCCAGTCATACACCTGGAGGATGTTGTCCGCGTCGCCGCTCATGGGGAAGTAGATGTAGCGCTCGTCGGAGCCCATGCCCTGCGCTGTGTAGCCCGTGCCCGTGACGCGGTCGAAGGACTCCAGCCAGTTCAGGTCCCCGTCAAAGAAGTGCAGCGTTTTGCCGCCCTGGCTGATGGCGAACCGGCCGCGCTCGGCGCTGTACGTGATGGCGCCGGCGCCTTTTTCGATGTCAACGGTCTGTTCGACCACCTCGAGCGTATCGTGGTCAACGGCGGTCAATATCTTTCCCTCCGACGACCCGTGGGCAACAAACAGCAGCCGGCTTCCGGCGTCGTACGTCATGTCGTTGCCGTGGAACACGTATATCGGCTCGCTTTGGCCAGCGAACCGCCCGTTTTTCAAGCTGTATTTGCAGATGATGCCGTTGCCGTTCCCGGAAGTGCGCATCAAAAAGTACACGAATTCCCCGTCGCATGCCGCGCCCTGCGCCACTTGATATTCGCCCACCGGCGCACAATGGATGACCGGCACCAGTTCCACTTCAAACGTCCGGCCTTCCGCGATCAGGTCGCTGAGCTGCGGCTCCGGCGCGCCGATCTGCCCGCAGCCTGCGAGCAGGGTCAACATCAAAGCTGCAGCCAGTATCGCGATCTTCACTTTTCTGCAATTCTGCGTCGATTTCACTCGCAGCGCCCCTTTCCATGCCAATTATAGCATGAATGAGGGAAATAGGGAATTAGAGAATTGCGGGATTGCCGGTGGCGATGATATTTCGCCCGTTTTTATACTGCGGGCGCCTTCTCTCGATTTTTGCAACTCGTATAACTCTGCAAATGTCATAGCAAATCAACAAAAAAGGGCAATTGCTATGACGAAGGCGCCTTCATTTGAACGGTCAAAGAGACGTTGAATCTTCTATAATCATAGCATTTTTGCGAATTAACCGAATTGCTATGACGCAGCAGATCTCCCAAAGCTCGGTATACCATATATTGGCATCAGATTCAGGAAATCTGACAAAAAAAGAAGCCGCCCTCGATCAAAAAACGAACAAGACGAGCTTGACGCATCATAGCAAAAACGTAAAAATGCCAATTTGCTATGACGGCTGCATTTCTTTAACCAAAAAATGAGCAAGTGCGATCATCGCCACCGGCGATCCTACAATTCTCTAATTCTCTAATTCCCTAATTCTACTCAGGCACTAAACCAAATTCCCTAATTCTATTACGGCTCTATTAATTGACATTTTATCCGCTAAAATGGTATCATTACATTTGTGGGAGGATGCCCGAATGAGACGGAAGCGCGTATTGACATTGATGATAATGGGAGTGATGGTAATGGCGGTATTGACCGGCGGAACGCTGAGCGGGTGCAGACCGGCGGCGGAGACGGAGATGTATTTTATTGTCCCCGAAAAGAACAGTCTGATGGAGTGCTACATTATAAAAACTGCCCGGGGCAAGCTGATCGTGATCGACGGCGGCATTGCCGGGCAGGGGTACGACGCGGAATCGTACATCGGCGCGGCGCTGCGGGCAGTGGCGGGCAAAAAGGCGGACGAGCCGCTGGAAGTTGAAGCCTGGTTCCTGTCCCACGCGCACAACGACCACTTCCACGAACTCGGCAAGCTCATGCGCGAGCAGATCGAGCCCGGAATGCTGAAGATCAATCAGTTTATATTCGATTTCCCGCCGTACGGGACGAAAGAGTTTCCGTTTGAAGACGGCGATCAGCGCGACCTGGACAAGCTGAAGGCCGGATTTGCGCATTATGCGGAGGTGAACGGCATTGACGTCCCCGAAGGCACCACGTACTACGACATGCTGAACGGCGCCGTGGTCAACGCGCAAACTATTACCGCCGGGCAGGAGATCGTGATCGACGAACTGCGCTTTGAAATGATGCAGACCTGGGACTATTCCGACGGCAGAGACGTCAACAGCAGTTCGCTGGTCTTCCGGATGCACGCCGGGGACAAAACGGTGCTGTTCCTGCACGACCTCGGCGTTTCAGGCGGCAAACGATTGCTGGCTAAGTACGGGGAAGACCTCAAGAGCGACTTCGTGCACATGGCGCATCACGGCCAGGCCGGCGTGAGTGAGGATGTATATAAGGCGATCGACGCCGACGTCCGGCTGTGGGGCACGCCCATCTGGGTCTGGACCGATCCGAGCTATTACCGCATCGGCGAGACGCGGATGTGGGTCAACGACGGCATTGACTACGACACCGCCGGCCCGCACGATATCGTCACCTGCCTGTATAAAAACTATCCCACCGAACCCACGAACCCGGACAGCTGGAAGAAAGTGCTGCCGGAAATGCGCATAAAGCTCAAATAACATATACGAATCGATCACATCAACCATGGCAGGCAAGACAGTCAGCGAAAGGCCGAGAAAACCGAAGAAAAAGAAGCCGAATATCCTCCGCATCACGATCGCGGCGGCGCTGTTCTTTTTGCAGGCCGGATTGCTGCTGTTCGGCGTGCTGTACATGAATTCCTACGCGCTGGTGCTGTATGCCGTGGGAATGATCGTTGCCACCGGCGTCACGATCTCCATCGTTTATTCGGAGCGCAACTCGTCGTTCAAGCTGCTTTGGGTGGTCGTGGTGATGGCAATACCCGGCCTGGGAGTTCTGCTGTACCTGATGTGGGGCTGGCCGCGCACGCCGTACCGGATCGCCAAGCACATGCCGCTGGGCGCGGATCTGGCAATACCCGAAGCGCCGCCCTGCACAGCCGAGCTGCGGAAGGAGTGCGTTGACCGGCTGGGCGATGAATTCCCGGCGCAGAAGAAGATCGTATCGTACCTGGACCGCTCGGGCTATCCGGCGTATCCGGAACAGGACGTCAAGTATTATAAGCTGGGGGACGAATTGTTCCCGGACATGATGGAGGAGATCAGCCGGGCGAAGAAGTTCGTGTTTATAGAGACGTTTATATTGTCCGAGGGCAAACTCTGGGACAGCCTGTACGAGCTGCTCTGCAAGAAAGCCGAAGAAGGCGTGGACGTGCGGCTGCTGTACGACGATTTCGGCAGCATTTTCGCGCTGCCGTACAAATTCGGCAAGCAGAAATCCCGCGAAAACCTGCAGGTGGCGGAGTTCAACCGGTTCATTCCGTTCATCAGCCGCATTTACGTGGGCAATCACCGCAACCATCAGAAGCTGTGCGTCGTTGACGGCGTGACCGCGTTTACGGGCGGTGTCAATATTGCCGACGAATACGCCAACCTCGTGGAAGCGTACGGCCACTGGAAAGATTCCGGCATGCGTGTGCGCGGCGACGCGGTGTGGAGCCTGACGGTGATGTTCCTGCAGATGTGGACGTACGCCCGCTCCCGCAAGCGCGAAGAAAAAGAGGATTTCAGCCGGTTTTACAGCGAGGAAGCGCGGAACGCGGTCGCTCCGGCGGAGGCCGGCGTGCGGAGCTACGCGCTGCCGTTGTCCGACGGCCCGTACGGCAATATCCCCAACCGGCCCGCGGAATATCTGTACCTGCAGATGATAAACAACGCCCGGAAGTACATATATATCAGCACGCCGTATCTGGTCATTGACAACGAAATGTCCACGGCGCTGTGCATGGCCGCGCTGGCGGGCGTTGACGTGCGCATCATTACCCCGGGCATCCCGGACAAAAAATACGTGTACCACGTCACGCGCTACTTCTACGGGCGGCTGCTTAAGGCGGGAGTGCGTATTTTCGAGTACACGCCCGGGTTCATCCACGCCAAGAACATCGTTTCCGACGACGAGACCGCGCTGGTGGGGACAATAAATTTTGACTTCCGTTCCTTCTATCTGCATTTCGAGGACGCGGTGTGGGTCTGCGGGGGCAATACGGTGGCCGATATCCGCCGCGACTTCGACGATACGCTGGCGATCTCGCGGGAGATCCTGCTGGAAGAATGGGAAAAACGGCCCTGGTGGTATAAAGTAATACAGGCGTTGCTGCGTTTGATCGCGCCGCTGTTATGAGAGGTATTTGGGATTGAAACTGGAGTACAACATCGTCGGTGTGGCGAAGCAGTCGGAGGAGGACCTCCGCACCATATATAATAGCACGAAGACGGGCGTGTTCGGCCTGGCGCTGGCCGTGACGGGTTCGCGCAAACTGGCGCGGGAGATCGGCGTGGAGACGTACCGGCGCGTGCGGCGTTTCGCGTGCGGCTTCGACACGGATCTGAACGGCGAATACTGGATATACGACATCTGCATGCAGCTCTCCCGCAACAGTCTGCGGGATCCGGCGGTGGCGGAGCTGCCCATGACGCGGGAGCGGGTGGACAACGCCTCTTCGCTCCTGAACGACGTACTTTTCGGGCTGGACGGCGACCGCGGCAAGATGCTGGTACTGAAGGCAACGACCGAGCTGCGGAACGCGGATATTGCCGCCCTGAACGGGTACTACGCCGGTTCGGCGGCGGGAGAGATACGGCGGGGTATTGCCCGCACGGCCGAAAAAGATCCGAACCGCGACAAAAAACACCTGCTCTCCGAGCTCCGCGCGGATATCGAACGGATCTGCCCGGATTACTACGAGGAGGCGGCGGGAGAGGACAATACGCGTGTTGCCCACGTGAGCCACGAGGCGCTGTATCTGCAGGACGGTCAGGAAGCGTTCGACGGCAGCGGTGAAGAGCAGATAATTGCCGCTCGGGAAGCGCAGCGCAAAAAGCAGGCCCGGTCCCGCCGGCTTAAAGTGCTGCTGATCTGCGGCGGCGTACTGCTGGCGGCGGCGGTGTTCGCGACCGTGCTGATCGCCAGCCGGCACAAACAGCGGCAGGAAGATACGCCGCCGGACCATACGGTCCAGTACGGCAACACGGTCAACATGTGCAAAGCCGGCGACCGGCTGTTCTACCGCGGCATCGCGGGCGGCATATACCGCTACGACACAGTAAACGGCGGCAGCCCGGAACAGATATTCGACGGTACCGCCCGGGAATTGATCACCGACGGCACGCGGCTGTTCTTCCGCGGCGAAAAGAGCAAGATCTTTTCCATTAATTTTGACGGCAGCGGGCTTAAACAGCTCTGCGAGCGCTCGGGGACAACGCTCACGTTCGCGGGCGGCAAGCTGTATTTCAGCGGCTCGGACGGTATTTACGCCATGCCGCCGAAGGGCGTGGACAACGACGAAGCGCTCGAGGTGATATACCCCGAGGAAGTGGACGACGCGCCTTCGCGCTACTGCATGGTGGTGACGCCGGAGGGCCGCGTGCTGTTTTCCGGCGGGGCGGATAAAGGCATATTTGAAGTGCTGGAGCCCGGCGGCACCAAAGGGCTGGGGCTGATGTACTTTGACGAAGCGTACTACATTACGCTGTGGGACGGCAAGCTGCTGTTTGACAGCAAAGTCGGGGACGAGATCGAGCTGCTGGTGATGGATATTGACCGCAAAAAGATCGCCGTGGCCGGATTGACCTACGAGACCGACGCGCAGGGCGAGATCGTTGACTATGAGAGCGGCACCGGCACGCCCGTACTGTCGTACGCGGCGGCATACTGTACCAAGGGCAGCAAATTGTACTACGAAGGCTACACTGATGACGGCACCGGGACGCGCACGAATGTGGGGATCTACGCGCTGGAGCGCAATTCGGACACGCCGGAACGGCTGCTGGCTACGCCGGATACGGAGCTCCATATCACGGAAATGTTCACGGACGGCCGACGGCTGTACTGTTTCTATTCCGACGGAGAGGCCGGCGGAACGCGGCGGCTGGTGTCGTACGCGCTTAGTGATTTTAACGACATGACGGTCATATTTGAGGGAACGCGGAAATAACGGCACGGAAACGCGCGGAGGAGCGGCAATGAAAGGGTTATTTATTATCAATCCGAATTCGGGTACGAAGAAGATCCAGAAACGGGTCCCGGAGATCGTGGACAAGCTGCTGAATGAACCGGACTGCGAATGCATCACGATGATGTATACGCACGGCCAGGATGATGCGCTGAATGCCACGCGGTCGTTGACGCCGGGGCAATACGATTTCATTGCCGCGGTGGGCGGCGACGGCACGGTCAACGAAGTTGCCTCCGGCCTGTACCTGAGCGGCTCCGGTATCCCGATGGCAATTATTGCCGCCGGCACCACCAACGATTTTGCCACTTCGCTGGGGCTGCCGCGCACCGTGCCCGAAGTGGTCAACATGCTGAAAGAACTGCGCACCGTTCCGATGGACCTGGGTCATTTCAACGGCCGGTTTTTCTACAACGAGGCCGCGGGCGGGGCGCTGAGCGCCATCGCTCACACCACATCGTCGGAACTCAAAAAACGCTTCGGCCACCTGGCGTACGTGGGCGAGGGATTCCGTAAGTTCGGCGATCTGAAACTGTCCTCCGTACCGCTGGTATTCGAGATGGACGGGGAAGAGGAGACGATGGACACCGTGCTGTTCACCTTCACCAACACGAAGCGTTCCGGCGGTTTCGACAAGATCTCACCGGACGCGAAGGTCAACGACGGCAAACTCGATCTCCTGGTCATCAAAAAGATCGAACCCGGCGAGGTGTTTCCGCTGCTGTTCAAAATAATCAACGGCGCGCATCTGGACAATAAAAAACTGGTGTTCTACCGGCAGCTGCGCACGCTGCGCATCCGCGCGGCCGGCGATCTGCCGGAGGATTTTCCGCTGGATATCGACGGCGAGAACGGCGGCGACCTGCCGATGGAAGTGGAAGTTATCCCCGGCGCGGTCAATCTCATCATCCCCGCCAATTCAAAGAACCTGCGCGGCAACCTTTACGTGCCGGAAGCATAGCGGCATTGACCGCGCTTCCTACAAAAAGAACCCCGGCGGTTCTTGAACGAACTGCCGGGGTTTCTGTTGACAACTATTCTTTAAACCGTGTATCAGCCCAGCTCGGCGAAGTACTTGATCGTACGCACCATCTGGCTGGTGTAGGAGTTCTCGTTGTCGTACCAGGAAACGACCTGCACCTGATAGGTGTCGTCGTCGATCTTCGCGACCATCGTCTGGGTGGCGTCGAAGATGGAGCCGTAGCGGCTGCCGATGATGTCGGAAGAAACGATCTCGTCTTCGTTGTACCCGAAGGACTCGGTGGCAGCAGCCTTCATAGCGGCGTTGATGCCCTCTTTGGTGATGTCCTTGCCCTTAACGACGGCAACAAGGATCGTGGTGGAACCGGTGATGACCGGAACTCTCTGCGCGGAGCCGATCAGCTTGCCGTTCAGTTCGGGGATGACCAGACCGATAGCCTTGGCGGCGCCGGTGGAGTTCGGAACGATGTTCGCGGCCGCGGCTCTGGATCTTCTCAGGTCGCCCTTTCTCTGGGGACCGTCGAGCGGCATCTGGTCGCCGGTGTACGCGTGCACGGTCGTCATGATACCGCTCTGGATCGGAGCGGAATCATTGAGCGCCTTGGCCATCGGGGCCAGGCAGTTCGTGGTGCAGGATGCAGCGGAAATTATCTGATCTTCTGCTGTCAACGTATTCTCGTTTACTCCGAAAACGATCGTTTTGAGGTCTTTGCCGGCGGGAGCGGAAATAACGACTTTCTTCGCACCGGCGTCAATGTGCGCCTGCGCTTTGGCCTTGGACGTGTAGAAACCGGTGCACTCGAGCACGACGTCAACGTGCAGTTTCTTCCAGGGCAGATCTTTCGCGTCTTTTTCAGCGTAGATGGTGATCTTCTTGCCGTCAACAGTGATGGAATTCTCATCATAGGTGACCTCGTGGTCATAGCTTCTGTGAGCGGTGTCGTATTTGAGAAGGTGCGCCAGCATCTTGGGCGTGGTGAGGTCGTTGATCGCGACGACTTTGTACCCCTTAGCGCCGAACATCTGTCTGAAAGCAAGACGGCCGATTCGGCCGAAACCGTTAATAGCAACTCTTACAACTGCCATAAGTAAAACCTCCAATATTGTTTTTACGGTTGTCAATTATAATATTATACGCGAACAATTGCAACCGGAAAATTTTGCTTCAATGTAGGACAACTATGGCAAACGTGTACGGATATGTGAGGGTATCGACTTTGGATCAGAACGAGGACAGGCAGTTGTCCGCTATGACCGGCGTCGGCATTTCTGCCGACAGCATTTTTGTCGACAAGCAGTCGGGCAAGGATTTTGACCGCCCGCAATATTTGCGGCTGACGGAGCTGATCCGGAAGGGTGACCTGCTGTACATTCTGAGTATTGACCGGCTGGGACGGAACTATGAGGAGATCCAGCGGCAATGGCGCATTCTGACGAAGGAAATCGGCGTCGACATCTGCGTTATTGACATGCCGCTTCTGGACACGCGCCGGGGCCGGGATCTGCTGGGGACGTTCATTGCCGACCTGGTCCTGCAGATACTGTCTTTTGTCGCACAGACGGAGCGGGAAAACATCAGGACCCGGCAGGCGTAGGGGATCGCGGCGGCGAAGGCGAGAGGCGTGCGGTTCGGGCGGCCGCGGTCAATTCTCCCTTCCAACTTCCCGGAACTGGTGGGTCAATGGCGGCAAAAACAGCTTTCAACGGCCGATATCCTCCGCGTCTGCAACATCAGCGAGGCCACGTTTTACCGGCGGCGGAAAGAGCTTCAGAATGAGTGAAAACCGTCAAAAGGTAGACTTTTTGACGGCTTCTATTATATCAAGGATTCTTTTTGTTTTCAATATAAATAGACTCAAAATGGCGATTTTTGCGCAAATTTATATTTGACATATCTTTTTTTGAACCAATCTATGATACTTTTGCCTCTTATTGGTTGATTATTTGTTTTTTCATCTTTCATGGAGATTGGCCTCCTGGATAGCTTTAAGATTTTATAAGACCTTTGAACAGTTTATTCGTTTAGAGAGGATTAATATTAGAGCAATTCCAATAATCGGTATTATAATTTCACTTGTTTTACTTATCGTTTTATTGAAAAAGCGGACAAAAAAACATCACATATTATCTTAAGAGTGATTCCGCTTGTTTTATGTATTGCAAGTTTGGTTTGGGCTATAATCATTTATTGAAAATAAAACTGAAGTACAGAATTAAGGGCGGACGCCTTCTCATAGTCGATTAAAAGTAAGACAAAAACCCTCAAACGGGCGTATTTGTCTTACTTTTATGCATTTGGGCATGATTAAGATGCAGCCTGCCCCGGAATTATGTCCCGGTCAGGCCGGGCGAATCCTATTGACCTTTGACGGAAAATGTGCATAATAAGCGTTGTCAATTAGTCAACTTTTTGACAAAAAGGCGAAAATAAATACGGAGAAAAGCGCAAATATGCTTAAGAAACGGTTTTATGAGACGCTAAAAATGTTTGAAAGGACAATACAAAATGAATCCCTTAAAATGTGAGCTTTGCGGCGGAAAATTGAAAATGGAATCCGGCGGGAAGGCAGTATGCGATAGTTGCGGTATGGAATTTACCAGTGAGCGCCTGAAAGAATTGGTTCAGGAAATCAAAGGGAGCGTAACCGTCGAAAATCCTGTTCAAGTCGATTCCTCGCATTTAACAGAGAATTATCTGGATCTGGCCAAAAAAGCACTTAAGTCCGGCAACAATGCTGAAGCGGAAAAATACTGCAATCGTGTATTGGAGACCAATCCGAACAATTGGTGCGCTTTGCTGTATAAAGGGACTGCTGCGGCATGGCAGAGTACATTTGCTAATTTAAGGACAACTGAGTGCTTAAACAACTGGAAAATGGCGTATTCGTATGCGCCAACTGACGGCGAGAAGGAATCAATAATCGCGTACACACGATCTGATTGCCATTCGCTGGTGGTGGGATTGCTTAAACTTGCAGGCGAATTGGTTGATACCGGCTTTAACGGTTTTAATTTTAACTCGTTTATAGATAATGTTAACGAGGTAGTTAGATTTGCCGAGTCATATCGTTCATTTGACAACGCATTCGATATTGGAAGAGCTTTATCTGAAGGTTACGACAAATTGTTTCCAAGCCTGGTCAGAGGCGCCAATGCAGTAACAAGAAGTTTCCATAACGTCAAGCCGACTGATTTGAGCGTCAGTCGAGGCTTTTACCAGGATACGATGGCAGGGGCGACCGCATGCGAAAAACTTGCGACAATTTCATATCTTGATGAAATGGCAAAGGCAAATTGCTATAAAACTGCGAAAGAAATCGCTACAATTGCGGATAATCAAGGCGTATATATGTGGGATGGGTACGCCACATCTTACGGTAAAGGAGGACGGGACGACGGCGGTAAGATCAAATATTATCAAGGATTATATAATTATCAGATAAATGCTTATAACGCAAGGATGACTGAGGCTTTTTGGAATGTGCATCAAAAAGAAAAGCAAGACGCGGAATCAGAACTGCAGAAGCATAAAAGTGAACTTAATTCAATTGCAAATAAACATGATGCTATTACACGGGTTCGCGTATTGAAAGAACGAATTTCAGCACTCAATGAATTTCTTGGCAGAATTCACCTTGAACCTGGCATTCTCCCGGCTGACGTCGAAATGCTCAATAAAAGAGACAGTTTCGATAAAGATATGGAAGCTGCTTTGAGTTATGATGCTTATTTAAATAAATATTCCATCCTGAAGCAAAAGGATTCCGTTTTAGCACAAGAAAAGAAAGCAGCTGAAACATTAGGGAAGGATTCGGAAAAATGGCTATGGATCGTTGCCTTTTTTACGGTTTTTCTTCCCGGCGGCATTCACGTGATTAATAATTCGGACGGTGAATTGGTTAAGATCCTTGGCTTTTTGCTCTGTATTATGGGTGTAATCGGACTAATTGGTTTGATTGTTTATATAGTAACTAAGGCTAAAAAGGCGTCTGCCAAGGCAACCCAAATCAGAATAAGACCGAGTGTGACTCAGATGTCGGAATTGCCTGCTTATCCGGGAACAAAGGGCGCTCTCGAAAAAGAATTGCTGTTTCTTGCAAAAACAAGGATCGAGGTATTTAACGATCCGGTGCTAAGGAATGATGCGACAAAAGCGTATAACGCTGTCGTTGAAGCAATAAACGGCAAAGGTGATGCCAATAATGCCCTTGCCTTGTCAAACAGAATCAGAGCAAACGAAGGATTTGCCCAAAGATCGACAACAACCGAAGATATAAAAAAGGCGAAAGCCAAAAAGAGACTACTTTTAATTCTCATAGTAGTTGCGTTATTGGCAGCGGTTATTTTTGCCGTCGTGCTGACAAAAGTTATTATTCCTAACAGACAATATAATAAAGCGATCGGTCTTTATAACGCGGGAAAGTATAGTGAAGCAATCGGCATTTTTCAGTCTTTGAACGGATACAAAGACAGTACAGACAATATCTACAACGCGGCACTCGGGCTGTATAAAGAAGGAAATTACGAAGAGGCAATTGCCGCTTTTAACACAATTAAGGACTATAAAGAAAGCGCAAATTATGTAGGCTTAAAAATTGAAAAGGTGGCAGACGGGTATAAAGTGACAAAGTATACCAGTTCGTCTGGACAGGTAGTTATTCCGGACGGGGTAACAATAATCGGCAAAAGTGCTTTCGAAGATTGCAATAAGCTTAAAAGTATAACGTTTGGCAATAATATAGTTCAGATTGAGCGTTATGCGTTTTCGCATTGCTCCGGGTTAAATACGGTCAATTATAACGGAAGCCTTGAAGATTGGTGCAAATTACTTTCAGAATCCGAGGATAATATATTCGGTTATAAGTATTCATTGTACATAGATGGGAAACTATTGACAGATGTTGTTATTCCGGACAGTATAAAAACGATTAATAATTATACATTCAATAATTGCAAGAGTATTACTAGCGTTAAATTGCCTGATAGTGTAACTGCGATTGGAAATCATGCATTCAGCAGTTGCGAAAGTCTTAAAAGTATATCTATGACCGACAATATTAAAACAATAGGTTTTCAGGCATTCTCTGAGTGCGTAAGTTTAAAAAGCGTTGAAATTCCCAATGGTATCAGTGAAATTATGCTTGGAACGTTTTATTCCTGCCGGAGCCTTGAATCAGTAACCATTCCAGCCAGTGTGACCCAAATAAGGTCTGAGGCTTTTCGTTACTGCAACATTAAAACGGTTTACTATAAAGGAACATACTCACAATGGCGGAACATAAGTGTAGATACAAGTCTACATGAAGACAATCCATTTGAAAAAGCTGATGTTATTTATATCAAATGATGTAAGTATTTAGCCCTTCCATAAACAGTCGGGCAAGAAGATCTTAAGTCATGAGCAGCTCCTGCGTCTTGACAATCCGCCCGTCATATGGAACAATATACGGGCTATGAAAGAACGCCTGCTCACCCGCGCCGAAGTGTTTTCGGACAAAGAATTCAACCGCCGACTGACAAAGCTTACACTGCCCATCGCGCTGCAGCAGCTGATGCTGGCGACCGTTGCCGCCGCGGACGCCATCATGCTCGGCCGGAGCAGCCAGAACGAGATGTCCTCGGTGTCGCTGGCCACGCAGATCCAGTTCGTGCAGAACATGTTTCTGTTTGCGGTGGTCTCGGCGGTGACGGTGCTGGCGGCGCAGTACCGGGGCCGGGGCAACGACAAAGCGGTAAATGACATATTCTGCATCGGCCTGCGTCTCAACTTCGCGGTGTCGGTGCTGTTTTTTGTGGGCTGCGTGTTCTTCCCAAGGCCGCTGATGCTGATATTTACGGATGTTGACGCCCTGGTGGACAGCGGCGTGCAGTATCTGCGGATCGCGGGCTGGTCGTATCTGTTGACCGGCATTTCCCAGTGCTACCTGTGCATATATAAGATCATCGGGCGCCAGAACCACGCCGCGGCCATCAGTTCGGCCACCGTCATCATAAACATCGTGCTCAACGCAGTGTTCATTTTCGGGCTGCTGGGGCTGCCCGTTATGGGTGTGCGCGGCGCGGCGCTGGCCACGCTGATCTCCCGCGTGGTGGAACTGGGCTGGTGCCTGATATTGTCCGTTCTGCCCGGGTTTATGCGGCCCGCAGCACGCGGGCTGGTGACGCGAAACCGGGTGCTGTCTCACGATTTCTGGAAATGTCTGCTGCCGCTGCTGGGGGCGTCGCTGATGTGGGGCATCGGGTTTACCGCGTATTCGGCGTTCATGGGCCATCTGGGCGAGGACGCCGCGGCGGCGAATTCGGTGGCCGCCGTCGTGCGCGACCTGGTGTGTTGCATGTGCAACGGCCTCGCCACGGGCGGGGGCATAATCGTGGGCGCCGAATTGGGCAAAGGCGAGCTGGAGCGGGGCAAGCTGTACGGTCGCCGGATGGGCGTGATTGCGTTCCTGTGCGGCGGGGTATCGGCCCTGCTGATGCTGGCATTCACGCCGGGGCTGGTGGCAATAGTAAAATTAACTCCGCAGGCGCGGCACTACCTGCTGCTGATGATGCTGGTGCTGGCGGTCTACATGATCGGGCGCGCGGTCAATACGATCATCATCAACGGCATTTTCTCCGCCGGCGGCGACACGGCGTTCGACGCGTACAGCCTGGCGGTGACGATGTGGGGGCTTGCGGTCCCGCTGGCCGCGCTAGGCACGTTCGTGTTCCACTGGCATCCGGTGGCGGTGTACGCGTTGACCTGCCTGGATGAAGTGGGCAAGATCCCCTGGGTGATGCTGCATTTCCGCAGATATAAATGGGTCAAAGACCTGACGAAAGAGATATATTGACGACGCGATCGACGACGCGATCAACGATACGGCGGCGCTCGGCGCCGCAGGGGAGGGCAATACAATGAAACACGACATTGACGACCGCATTTTAACGAGGGTGGAGGATGTTGCCGCCGGGCGGGAAGCGACCGAATACATCCTGCCGTTCCTGTGGATCCACGGCGAGACCCACGAGCAGCTGGGCGAAGAAATCAACGCCGTGTACGGCGCCGGCATCCGCGAATTCTGTCTGGAATCCCGCACGCACGAGCAGTTCGGCCGCGAGCAGTGGTGGGAGGACATGGGCTTCGTGCTGCGCCGCGCCAGAGAGCTGGGCATGCGGGTGTGGCTGCTGGACGACAAGCGCTTCCCGTCGGGGTATGCCAACGGCTACTTGGCGGACCATCCGGAACTGAAGCGGATCGTGCTGCGCGCGGAGTACCGGGATTTTGCGGGGCCGCGGAAGGGTTCGGCGATATTGCCCGCGCCGGTCCGGGAAGGCGAGTCCTTCGTGGCGGTAGTGGCGTATCCGCGC
>JAFZSK010000109.1 GCA_017620915.1 Clostridia bacterium
CACGATCAGCGCGCCGGTCTGCGGCCCGATGACGTCAACGTGCTTTTCGATCATGTGCCACTTTCTGCGTTCCGGGTATTTCTTCGCCACCATGCCGTTGGCAACGCCGGTGGGGAAGTGCCGGTCGTCCAGCACCCACACTTTCATGCCGCGCTTTTTCGCTTCAGCCATAATGATGTCGCAATCCGCCCACCAGCCGTCGCCGCAAAAATCCGGATGGGGCCGGGATTCCAGGCAGATGGCACGGATGCCGGCTTCCCGAATCTTGTCCAGTTCCGACGCGAATTTATCCTGATCGTCGCCGTGGAGCCAGAAAAAGGGGAGGAGGCGGTTGTCTTCACCGCCGCAGGTGACATCGTACAGTTTTTGGTCCATTGTGCACGCTCCTGAAAAAACTAAACGCTCTTGCTGCGCTTTTTCTTGATGATCGCCGCCGCGGCTACCGCGCCGATACCGACTGCCGCCGCTCCGGCTATGGCGCCTATCTGCAACGCGAGGCGATTTTTACTGGCCGGTTCGCCCGTGGCGAGCGTACCGGTAGTGTCGTAGCAGAACTTGAACCTGCCGCCGGGGGCCACGTCGCCGGACACGTAGAATTCCATTATGTCGCCTGAAAACGTGTTGTACACGTACTTGCCGTCGGCGGTTTGGGTTCCCTTGTCGTCAACGTCGTGAACGTTGTCCGTCCAGGCGAAATTCACCGTGAATTTGTCTCCGTCAATGCCCAGATCGGCCTTGCGGATCTTCACCGTCATGAACCGGCCGTCAACTTCGTATTCGCAGTCGGCAACTTTTTCCGAATCATATCCGCTGCCCGTGAACCGCTCCAGCACCACTGTGGACGCGGAAGCGGCAGACTTGTTCACCACGTAATTGAAGGTGTTCCAGCCGTTCTCACCGGCGTCGCAGTCGATCAGCAGGTTCATCCAGAGTTTGTCCGTGTAGGGCGTTATGTTGTCGTAACATTCCACATGGAAGTAAAGAAACTCGCTGTCCCGGGAGATCTTCGCGCCGATGATGTCGTTGCGGCCGGAAAACTCGGTGTAGTTCACGTTGCCGTAGCCCAGCGCGTCGCGGTCCCCGGTATTGCCGATGTAAGCCGCGTAATAAGGCTCCACGCTGTCCCACTGCGCCTCTCCCGCGCCCAGCGTGATGGTCTTTTCATTGCCCGGTCTCGGTATCGGATGCGCGCCTTTATAGCGGCGCACAAAATTCACCAGCTGGTAGTAGTAATTGTCCTTCAGCACGCCGCGGGAAGGCTCCAGATCGCGGCTGAATTCCGCGTCAAACTCGTCCGGAAACGCGTTTTTTACGCCCTGCCACTCCTGCTCGCGGCCCACGTTCCACTCATTCCAGCCGGTGATGAATATGACCTTAGGGTCAACCTTTAAGGCGTACTCGAACTGCTCCTCGAAGTTGTATCCCCAGAGCCTGCCGTCGGGGTCGTCAATATGGGAGAGGTCCGACGTGTAGGACCGGCCGGCAACGTTTTCGCCGTTCATTGCCGTCAGTTTATGTGTCACGTAGTTGTGATTCTGGGCAACGCCGACCGTGATCTGCTCCGGTCTGCCTTTTTTCTCGTCTTCCGCGTTCTTGTAATATATTGCCTGCGGGTACATCGAAAGCCAGCCCCAGGCGCCGTACTCCATCTTGTCCTCGATGAGGTAGTACGGCAGATTTTTGCGGATCGTGAAATAGTCCAGCATGTTCCGTTCCACGTCGCCGCTCGGGTCAATGCCCCAGACCTGCGCCATCAGCATAGGCTTCCCGTCCCAGTAGAACCAGAGGGGCTGGTACAGCTCTTTAGAATAGATATTGTTGAAGAGCGAGCGCATCTGGATGTATGCGTTGGCCGTGCCGTTGAAGGGCAGCATGAACGATACTTTGGGCGTTTTTACACCGTCTGCCATTGCCTTCGTCCAGGCCTCGTACACCGCGAGATACTGCTCCCGGTACGTGCGGATGCTGTTGGTATTGTCCGTGAATACCGCGTCCACGCCGGCGTTCGCCAGCAACTCGCCCTGACGGCGGATCACCCATTCGTCGTTGGACAGATAATACCCGTATATAGGTTCGTCCCAGAAATACCGGGCGCCGGGCTGCCAGACCGGGTGGGAATAATCGTTCTGCGCTTCAGGATACTGATCTATGGCCGCCTGGGCGTTGGCCGCGGGGGAACCGCCGCTGATGTTCCAGGTCCAGTAGAACATTGCCACCGTCCGGTCTTCTCTCACCGGCCCCACGTCTTTATATGTGAGCGATTCCCGGCCCAGACCGTCGGTAAATACCCAGGTGTCCGGCAGCACTTCGTGGGTATATATAAGGCTGTCTTCGGGAATGACGTATTCCTTCGGCGGCGAGTAATACTCGTCGTAACTCTGCGGGTAGCAGGGCTTGAACGGGTTTTCGGGCTTTTCTCCGGAGAAGGCGATCGACAGCTTGAGGTTCAGCTTGTTCTCCATTCCGTTTTCGTAGCACAGGCCGTATCTGTCTTCGTAATCTTCCCACGTGATACAATGGCAGCCCACGTTTCCGTAGGTCTCGTGTACCAGGAACAGATATTCGCCCGCGGGTTGCGGATCGTCCGCGAACATGAGCTGGCAGGTGCTGTTGTTTTTGATCTTTTCAATGAATTTGGTGGCAATTGGTTCCGCCCCCGTGGTGGTCGCGAAATCTTTGTCCCACCGGTAAATGGACAATCTCGCCCCGCATTCGTCCAGCCCTACAGTGCGCATCTCGTACATGAATCCGATGATCTCTTCAGTCACGTTGAGCCGCATTCCAAGGGAACCGGTACCCGGGTCGATCCCGTCCAGCCAGGTGGCGCTTCCGCCGGTGTTGTACGCGGCGGCCGAAGACCGGGCATATACTTCGGAAGTCCCGGACGCGGCGGCGATCGCCAGCGGCACTCCCAGCAGGCCCAGCAGCCAGAACCGTCTTCGACCGCGGCCCGGTCTGCGCCCAGCTTTTTTGCTTCCTGTTTCCTGTTTCTTGTTCATATCAGCCTCTGTCCTCAGTCCGGACTTATTTCTTCTTTTTGAAAATGAGTATGACCGCCACGGCGGCAGCGACCAGTATTCCCGCGATGATGCCGATCACGGCGCCCGCAGGAAGACCGCCTTCTTTTGCCTTTGTGTCTTTCCCGGCAGGCTTTTGGGTAGCGGTTTTATCATCGGCAGGCTTGTCCGTGGACGCGGGGGCATCGGTAGGTTTTTCGGCGGGGACTTCGGTAGGCGCGGCAGTGGGTGCTTCGGTCGCCTCGGGGCCGTTCTTATACTTTATAGTCCAGAGCACTCTTTCGCCGTTTGACAGCCGCACAAAGGCGGTCACGGTGTGGTTGCCGTCAGATATCGGGACGAGGATCTCATACCTCGACGCGTATTCGGACGTACCGGTGGCCTCCTCTGCCACTGCTTTCACAGCGTCTTCCGCCGCCACGGCATATTCGCCGTAAACGACATTGCCGTCGTCGATTTTATATCCGAACACGGGCACAGAGATATTGCTCGCGTACCAGCCCCAGATCCGCAGCTCTTTTCCGGTAAGATCTGTAAGGTCGATCTCGGTCAATTCGTCGTTGCCCCCGACATTTGCCTTATCGACGCTGTCAACGGTGAGCTGGTCTCTTGATACTTTTTCTTTGACTTCCGTATCTTCCAGAAGTGTGATCTTGAAGAGCGGTGTGTATTCGGTATCCCAGCCGTCGCGGAATACTTCGACGCCTTCGGTCAGTTTGCCTCCGCCGTAAAAGCCGATACGCATATCGCCGATGGACGTGAACACCGCCAGATATTCTCCGGCGGGGAGCTGTTCGTCAAACAGGAACAGCACGTTGTCGCCGTCAACGTGATCGTATACCGCTTTTGAAACCAGCACCTTCTCGGCCTGAGATTTATCGTAGTCGCCCTTCCACGGGTAGAGTTCCGCCAGTATATCGCTGCCGCCGTCTTTATTGCCCCAGGTCGGACAGCAGGGAATCGTGAGGGAATAGAGCTTCTTGCCCTCGGGGACCGCGAACTTCACGCCGAACTCCGTGTCGGCCAGTTCCATGGCGTTATTGTCCCGGGGGCCGGTGGTCAATTCGTACTCCTGCAGATCCAGCAGGCCGTCAATATCGAACTTCTTGAAATAGCTGCCTTCGGCTTTTTTTACGAAATAGATCTTGCAGTTGAACACGAAATCCGTGTACATGATCTCGGTGGTTTTGTATTTTGCCGAGGCGGACGGCGGCACGAAGTACGTGTCTTCTCCGGATGTGAGCGTTAACCGCATCGAATATTCGCCGGCGGGCATTACTTTCCCGAAATCGAACGTGATATGATCGAAGTTGCCGCTGGCATTTGCCTCCGGAGTCTCGGCGGGGTCCGACGTAAAAGTCCGGGTATATACCGGTTCGCCTTTTACCGTTTCTTCATAACTGTTCTTAAAATTGAACAGTTCCATCACGACTTCCGTTTTGTTCGAGGGATTCGAGCCCCAGGCCTGCACGAATTCGATCTTAGTAAAGCCGGACGTCGCGTAAAAAGAAACGCCGGTGGAGGTCAGGTTGCCCCTGAGTCTCGTGCCGACGGTGCTTCCGTTGGCAATCTCCACGGCTTCGATCTCCGCCTCCGCCGGTTCCGCGAAGGGGAACAGGACAAAAAGGGACAATACGATGGCGATCGACAGAACGATGGTCAAGAGTTTCTTCATAGTACAAACCTCCCGGGCAGTGCGTGTATGCTCTTTTGCAATGTCGATCATATTATATATGAACTGATCGATTATATCAACGCGCACCTGTTTTCCGGATTCTCTCTAATCGACCTGCGATCTTTATTTATCCATTTTACGAATGATCGCGGTGTCCCGGACCGCATTTGGCAACCACTCGGCATCCACATAATCAAACGGGATCGTCAATTCCTGTATCTTGTCTTCGGGCGAAGGCCGCTTAATATCGTCCGGGAGATAATCCAAACCGACTTCACGCAGGCTGAGCACGCTGTCGTGGATCCACCCGACAGCCTGTCCGTCGCAATACAGACAGTAGCATCCGAACATTTTCCGGGTCTTCACATCTAAACATTTGAGATGATCCATCCATTCAGATACGATCGCGTTTTCTTCATAGATGAGCAAATCATTGTAGCAGATGGTGCCAATCGGAACAGAACGTACAGGCTGAAATCATAGAAATGTTATGACACTTATATGACAAACGGCATTGTTTCTCCATTGTAGATAATAGAGGACCATGTCAGACCGGTCAGAGCAGATCTGTATGACACCTTTGTGACAAAACGCATTATTCGTCCAAACAGTTAGTGAGAGGAGTTTTCGGAAAGAAGAAAGCGGGTGATTATGACACTTGTATGACACCATGCATTCAAAGTGTAGTAATATAATAGAGGGGCATTTTAGGTCGAGCCACTCGTAAATGCAAAACTGAATAAAGAGAGATTAAAGATTGAGAGAAAAGTCGCACACGGATCAAACCGGAACGACACATATTTAGGATTCAATCCGTGCAAGCGGAGCAGTTAATTCGGAGAGCTTTAGCCTCCGGAACTGAAAAGCTTCCAGGCGCCGTACGAATTCGGACAGAACATAACCGATTATTTATTGAACTCAGGAGGAGTCTTCTCCTTTTGAAGTTCCGGTTGGATGAAGTTCGGATCGTGCGGCTTTTTTGATGTTTTTTCACGGAAAAGTTGGCTAAAAACGATTTTTTTGTGTATTGGGAAGTGAGGGGCTTCGCTCAAACCGCAGTTTTTTCTCTATTGGTATAATGGGAGGTTCACGAAAAGTTGGTAGAAACAGTTTTATTCTGTAGTTAGAAGTAGGGGGACTTTTAAAAAAAAGACGGGAAAAGTTGCTAAAAAACAAAATACGTGTGCAATATGAAGTAGGAGATGGCTCAAAACGTCTTTTTTTCTCCAAACAGTTAATGGAGGGGTTTTGTAGAATCAGTGTTTTCTCTCTACTGGTATATTAGATAGGTTGGTAAAATCGAACTTTTTTGTCCAAACCTTTAGTGAGGGCGGTTGTTAAATAGGAAAATGTGTGCAATAGGAATTAGAGGGGTTCGTGCAAATCGCTGGCTTTTTCTCTATTAGTATTGGGGAGGGTTCGTGCAAAACGAACTTTTTTGTCCAAACCTTTAGTGAGGGCGGTTGTAAAAACAGAAAACGTGTGCTTAGAAAGTAGGAGATTAAGCATCTCAAAGTAAATCCCATCGCAAATCCTACTGTGGGAGTTACTTTGGGAATTTACTAGCGGTCGAAAAGTATATCAAAAACGATCTCGCAGACTGGACAAATGACGAAAAAGGTGGTATAATGAGCACGGAATGTGTATCGACTGCCGGAAAGGAGGACTAATGCAGTCGAACAAGAAAAAGCAAAACGCGGGAATCACCGCTCTTTACTGCCGTCTGTCGCGTGACGACGGCACGGAATGCGAAAGCAATTCCATCGCCAACCAGAAGAAATACCTCGCTCAAAAGGCAAAGGAATACGGTTTCACCAACACGAAGTATTACCTTGACGACGGATATACGGGAACGAATATCAACCGCCCGGGCTTCCAGTCGATGCTCGACGATATCGATATGGGTTTCGTCAGCGTCGTGATGGTCAAAGACCTGTCGCGTCTCGGTCGTGACTACGTCGCGGTCGGCTCATTCCTTGACAGCTATTTCCCCGAGCACGGCGTCCGCTTTATCGCCGTAAACGATATGGTGGACAGCGCGGAGGGAGAAAACGAGATCGCGCCGTTCAAAAACGTTATGAACGAGATGTACGCAAGGGATATTTCGCAGAAGATCAAGACGTCTCACCGGCTGAGAGGCAATATGGGAGAACCGCTCGCACCGCCGCC